>JAJYVM010000030.1 GCA_021792015.1 Bacillota bacterium
CCTGCAGGTGAAGTGGCGTCAAAAAGGCCGCCACCTTCCGCGGATGTCCAGGGCGAGCGACCGCTTGCCCCGGTTGCTGGCCTGGAAGTAGCGGCTGGCGCCGTCCAGGAACGGGCCCATGCCGCGGGCGTCGTCACCGCCGCCCGGGCGCTCGACCTTCCACACCTCGGCGCCGAGGTCGCCCAGGATCATGGTGGCGTACGGGCCGGCGCTGTTGGTCGTGACATCGCGGACGCCAGGCCGGCAAGCGGCCGGGGCAGACCGTCGCTCACGCCAGCGCGCGCAGCGGCTCGGTCAGGGCGCGCACGTCGGGCAGCCGCTCCAACTCGAGAATGCGCGCGGCCGTATCGGCCGCGCCCCGCCAATCCCCAGCGAGGTCGAGGAACTTGGCGCGCACCTCGTCCGGGGACATGGGCAGCTCCGGCTCGCCCTTCGGCGCGGCGACGGCCCGGTGGAGGACGCGGCCGTCGCGCAGGCGGGCCGTGATCGTGCAGCCCACGCCGCGCACACCGGGGTCGGGAACGGCGGCGATGCGCTCCGAGAAGGCGCGGACGGCGGGATCGCCCAGGTAGCGGTAGTCGTCCCAGCCCATGTTGCCGTGCAGGGCGGCCACGGCGCCGACGAAGTGCAGGCTGAACTGGCCGTCGACGACGTTGGCCGGGTTGCGCTTTCGGTCCTCGGGCGCGCCGATCAGCCGCATGCCCGCATCGTTGAGGCCGACCTCCAGCCGCTCGAGCTCGGCCGGGTCGAGCACCTGGCCGCAACCCTCGCGGCCGGCGCGGGCGAACAGGCCGCGGATGCCGTCCAGCGCGCTGTGGGCATAGCGGCAGCACGGGTATGGCTTGAGGGCGGTGCGGGTGACCTCGAAGCGGGCGCCGAGCTCCTCGATGGCGCGCTCAGGGTGGGCGGCGTCGCTGTAACCGTGAAGGAAGCCGAGGCGGCCCTCAATGGGCTCGGCTGCACCGATCACGCCCTCCTCGGCCAGGATGGCGGTCTCGATGCCGGCGGCGGCGGCGAAGCCGGGCTGCAGGCGCTTGTTCCAGGAGCCGTTCTCCAGGTACTGCAGCGAACCGGCGGCACGGCTCTCCGCCAGGCCGAGGGCGGCGGCCATGCGGGCGGCATCGAGGTGGAGGATGCGGCCGGCGGCGGCGGCGGCGCCGAACACGCCGCAGGTGGCCGTCGGGTGGAAGCCGCGGGCATAGTGCGACTCGGGGTCGACGGCGAGGCCCAGGCGGCAGGCGACGTCGTAGCCGGCCACGATGGCGGCCAGCAGGTCCGCCCCGCCGGCGGAGGTCAGCTCGGCGGCGGCCAAGGCGGCAGGGATCACGCAGACCCCGGGGTGCAGCGACGCCAGCTGGTGCGTGTCGTCGAAGTCCAGGCTGTGGCCGTACGCGCCGTTCAGCAGGGCGGCAAGGGGCGCGCTCATGCCCTGCGGCTCGCCCACCGCCGTGCAGGGGCCCGCGGCGGTGCCGCCCAGGCGCATGACGGCGCGGCGGATGGGCGGGCTGGACTCGGCGTCGCGGCAGCCCCGCACCATGATGCCGGCCAGATCGAGCACGCAGAGCTTGGCCTGCGCGATGGCGCCAGGCGGGATGTCGGCGAGGGTGAGGGTGGCCGCGAAGTGGCTGAGGCGGCCCGTAACGTCCATCGTAGTCATCTTTGGCGTCACCTCGCCAGAAAGGCCGCGAACCGCTGCGCGATCACGGCCGGGTCCTCCTGATAGTAGGGCAGGGGCGCGTTCCCGGGCGCGATCCGCACGTGCAGCATCCAGGGGCCGGGCGCGGCACGGGCGGCGGCCAGGGCGGCGTGCAGGCCCGCCTCGTCCTCGGCCTGGGCGGTGCAGCAGCCGGCGGCGGCGAAGACGGCGGCCAGGTCCAGGGCACCGGCGGCCGTCGGCTGGCCGCCCGTGGAGGCGTGCACGCCGTTGTCCAGAACGGCGAGGACCAGGGACGCCGGCCGCAGCAGGGCCAGGGTGCCCAGCTGGGAGAGCCCCATCAGGGTGCCGCCGTCCCCCTCGATCACGACGACGCGGCCGTGCTCGGGTGCCGCGTGGCCGAGCGCCAAGCCCAGCCCGATGGGCCCGGCCAGGCCCATCGAGTTCTGCATGTACAGGCAGTTGTCGCGGACGCCGAGCGAGGCCAGCTCGCGGATGGTGGCGCCGCAGGTGCCGACGACGGGGTCGTCGGGGCAGGCCGCCAGGATCTCGCGCAGGGCATCCAGGCGCGTCATGGGCTCGGCACCTCCCGGCGCGGGCAGGGGCGCACCGCGCTCATGCCGCCGGCGCCTCCCGCTTGAGGTCGGCCAGCACGATCACGGGGCGGTGGGCCGTCTCCGCGTACCGCTTGGCGCCGACAAGCGTCGCCTCCCACTCGGGCAGCGGGGTGCGGGCATCCAGCGTGAAGAGGCTGAGGCCCGCCGCGTGCAGCACGTCGGGCACGGACTCCGAGTAGGACGGCACCGCGGCGTTGATCTCGCCGAGGCCACCCGTGCGCGTCGCCACCACCAGCATCGGCACGTGGTAAGCCTGGCCGAAGGTCGTCAGGGCCGTGAGCGAGTTGCCGAAGCCGGTGTCCTGCATCATCAGCGCGGCGCTGCGCCCCGCCAGGGTCAGGCCGGCCAGGATGCCGACGCCCTCCTCCTCGCGGGTGACGGGAAAGGCGCGCGCGGACGGGTGGGCGCGGAAGTGGGCAAGCACATCGGCTGCCGTGCTGCATGGCACAAAGGGCAGGAACTCGATCGCCAGGCGCTCGAGGCCGGCGATGATCTCGGCGCTTCCCAGCCGGCGTGCCGTAGGCGGCCACCCTCCCGGGGAGGTGTTGTATGCCGGGTGGGCGTTCCCCTGCATGCGCCCCCCTGCCCGGGTGCCCGGTATGCCTTTCGCTGCCTGGGTTCCGCTGAAGGCGCCCCCACGCATGCGGTCCCCCGCATGGCCGCCCCCGCCCGCGATCCCCTGCACGTCTTGCCCTGCACGTATTCCGCCGCATGTGCTCCCCTGGGAGACGCACACCTGTGGGGGCCGCCTGCATGCGCCCTCCCCGCGTGCGCACCCCCGCATGCGGCAGGGGGGCCTGGCGCGGTGGCCCCAATGGACCTGGCGGCGGCGACGGACGGCCGCAGAGCCAGGTGTCTCGGGCGGATGAGAATCGAGGAGGACGGGCCCCAGCGGGGGTCCGGCCCAAACGGCCGTGCGAGGAGCCGACACCCCAATGGTCTGGATGAAGCGCGGCGCCTGGATCCTCGTGGCCCTGGCGGTGGTGTACGGCGGATACCTGGGGGTGACGGCCTACCTGGCCGGACGCCAGCAGGCACAGTCCACCCCCTACGCCACGACGACCGTCAGCAAGGGGCCCGTGACGGACGACGTCTCGGACCCGGGCGCCATCGCCTCCGCGACGACGACGAACGTCGTGGCGGCCGTCGGCGGGCATGTCACGGCTGTGGAGGCGACGGTCGGCCAGGTCGTCGAGGCCGGCGCCGTGCTGCTGCAGCTGTCGGACGACTCCGGACTCGGGGCCGACGTGGCCTCAGCCCAGGCGGCGCTCATCCAGGCGCAGGCCCAGCTGCAGGCGGACGTCGACCCCGCCGTCAATGTCACGCAGGCGCAGATCCAGGCGGCGGAGATCCAGGTCCAGCAGCAGGAGCAGACCGTGCAGCAGCAGGAGCGCACCCTCGCGGAGCTGAACGTCACGGCTCCGTTCAGCGGCGTGGTCACCGCCGTCGCGGTGGCCCCGGGGCAGACGATCGGCGGCGGGCAGGGGCTGCTCACCCTGACCGACGACAGCCAGAGCCTCGCGGTGATCCAGGTGGCCGAGTCGCTGCTGCCCGAGATCGCGGTCGGCGGTCCGGTGTCCGTCAACATCCTGTCCACCGGGGCGACGCTGGCCGGCCGGATCACCCAGGTCGGCACGGTGCCGCTGGGCACCACGGCCACCGCCTCGGCGTCGGTCCAGCCGGTGACGGTGGTTCTCAGCAACCCCGGCAGCGGGCTCGTGGCCGGCGCGGCGGCCGTCGCCACGTTCACGCCAACGGGACCGCAGGCGCGGAACGCCTCCCCGTTTTCGGCCACGGGGGTGGTCGCCTACCCGCTCACGACCACGGTCTCCGCGCAGCAGGCCGGGACCCTTGCCAGCATGGTCGGCACCGGCCAGCGGGTGCAGGCCGGCCAGACCCTGGCCGTGCTGACGAACGCCGCCCTTCAGTCGCAGCTGGACCAGGCCCAGCTGGCCCTTCAGAACGAGCGCGACAACCTTTCCAGCCTGCAGGACCCGGAGCCGGCCTCGTCGGCGACGATCGAGGCCCAGCAGGCCCAGGTGACGGCGCTTGAGCAGGCCCTGGCGCTGCGGCAGCAGGCGTATGCCAACCTGCAGGTGCTGGCGCCCATCGCGGGCCAGGTCACGGCCATCGACGTCGTGCCCGGCATGGCCGTCGGTCAGGGGATGGCGGTCATGACCATGATCGATCCCGCCGCGCTCCAGGCGCAGGTGATGGTCGACGAGCTCAATGTGGCTCAGATTCACGTGGGGCAAGCAGCGCAGGTCACCGTCGCCGCGCTCGGCGGCCAGTCGCTGGCCGGGCGCGTGACCGCCATCTCGCCCGTGGCCGTCGTGAGCAACGGCGTGAGCACCTACCAGGTCACGATCTCGATTCCCCAGGTCGCCGGCATGCAGAGCGGCATGTCGGTGCAGGCGACGATCGAGATCGCCAGCGTCGCCGACGCCGTCCGCGTGCCGGCCGAGGCCGTGCAATCGGGGAACGGCGGCTCGTACGTCCTGGTGCCGGATGCCCAGGGCGTGCCCACGGCCCAGGCCGTGAAAACCGGCGTCGTCGGCAACGTCTGGACCCAGGTCGTCTCAGGCCTGCAGCCCGGCCAGACCATCATCGTCGCCGTCGCCCAGACCGGCACCACCAACACGACCGCCGCGCTGCGCCTTGGTGGCGGAACCCCGGGCGCACGCCCGGCAGGCGGCGGCGGTGGCCGCTGAGACCCGGCTCACCACGGCCAGGGGGGCGCGCGCATGAACGTGTTCGAGGCGATGGGCCTCGCGTGGCAGGGGATCGTCAGCAACAAGCTGCGCAGCTTCCTCACGGCCCTGGGCGTCATCATCGGGGTCGCGGCCGTCATCGCGCTGGTGTCCGTGGGCCAGGGCACGACGCAGTCCATCACCGCCCGGCTCTCCTCGCTGGGCAGCAACCTGATCATCGTCTCCCCGGCGCCCAACATGGGCGTGCGCCTCACGGTGGCCGAGGCCAGCGACGCCCAGTCGCGGATCCCTTACCTCACGGCCGCCCTCCCGCTTCTGGGCGGCTCGGTCACGGCGGGCTGGGAGGACCAGAGCTACGCGACCACGCTGAACGGCGTGACGGCCAACTATCCCGCCGTCCGCGACGCGACCCTGGCGGAGGGCCAGTTCTTCACCAACGCGGACGTCACGAACCGGAGCCTGGTCAGCGTGCTCGGCCCCACCGTCGTGCAGGAGCTGGGCATCACAGGCGATCCCGTGGGACAGACGGTCGCGATCAACGGCTACCCGACCACGGTGGTCGGCGTGCTCACCTCGGTTGGCGGTACCAGCGCGGGCACGAACCAGGACGACATCGTGCTGATGCCCGTCAGCAGCGCGCAGCGGATCCTCGGCACAGCATACGTCAGCGCGATCTACTTCCAGGTCGACACCGCCCAGCACGCCGCGGTGGCGGCGGGCTGGCTGCAGGCGATCTTCGACCACACCTTCGGCCGCAGCCAGTCGGTGACCGTGCTGAGCCAGAACCAGCTGCTGGCCACCGTGCAGCAGGCCACGGCCACCCTGACCCTGCTGCTTGGCGCCATCGCCGGCGTGTCGCTGCTGGTGGGCGGCATCGGCATCATGAACATCATGCTGGTCTCCGTGATCGAGCGCACGCGGGAGATCGGCATCCGCAAGGCGGTCGGGGCCAGGCGCTGGCAGATCCTCGCCCAGTTCGTCTTCGAGTCGGTGGCCCTGTCGGGAATGGGCGGGATCGTGGGCATCGCCCTGGGGGTGCTGGGCGCGCGCGGCATCGCCACTGCCGGCACCATCCCGGCCACGGTCTCGCTCACGGCCGTGGTCGTCGCCTTCCTTTTTGCGGCCGCCGTCGGGGTGGGCTTCGGCCTCTGGCCGGCCCTGCAGGCCAGCCGCCTGGACCCGATCGTGGCGCTGCGGCACGAGTAGGGCGGCACCCACCGCCTTGCCGGGGCGCTGCCGCCGCGGCGGACCTCGGTCAGGGTTGGCGATGGGGTCGCGGAGGATCCCGGATCCCTGGCGCCCTCCCCGCCGCGAGCCCCCCGCAGGGCCGCCCGCGGGTGGTGGCGGGGACGGCACCGACGTCAACCCGCACGTGCGAGCCGACCGAAGAGCGGAGGCTACCGCTCCCCGGCCGGCTGCTCAGCCCCTGCCCAAGCCCAAGCGCGGCCGCGATCCGCCAAACGGGGACGTCCGCGCGGAAACATCGCGCTGACGCGCACGTCCCTCATCCCGCGGCGCCTGCCCGCGTCAGCCCCGCCGCCGCCGGGGCAGCACCACCGCCAGGGTCACGCCCGCCAGCAGCCAGCCGGCCAGGACGTCCGATGCCCAGTGCCAGTGGGCCGCGACGAGGATCCAGGCCTCGGCCGCGGCGCCGATGGCGGCCACCGCCCAGCCGAGCCAGCCGTTGCCCCAAAAGCCGGCGGCCAGCAGCCCCAGCACGTACGACGACCGGGCGGCGTGCCCGCTGGGGAAGGTGTACGGCAGCGAGGGAACGTGCCGGCTCACCGGCAGGTGGGCCAGATGCTCGATCCCGACGAGGATGGCGCCGCCCAGCCCCAGGACGGGCCCGTCGGCCACGGCCTCCATGGCGCGGCACCACCCGGCGTTCGGCCCCTGCAGGGCCCCGGTCGGCCCGGGCACGGGCAGCAGGTCCTTCTGCAGCGCCTCCGCCAGCGAGAGCCCGAGCCAGCCGGCGAACAGGCCAAGGCGCCTGCCGCCGCGGACGCCCGGATAGTCGATGGCCGCGGCCGCCACGGCGATGCCGGTGACCGTCAGGCCGCCGGCGAGGTCGGCGAAGCAAACGGCCGGCTGCAGCACCGACCCCACCGGCGACGCGGCCGCCTGCGCCACCTGGGTGTCGGGGGCACGCAGCAGCCCCGCCACCGAGCCGATGGCGAGGAGGACGTAAAGGACGAGCGAAGCGAGGACAAATGGACGCCGCATCCAGCCCATCATGCCACGCGCGGCGTCACCTGGGACGTCCCCATCTCATCCCGGCCCGCCAGCCCCGCGGGCGACTGCGACGGGAGCGCCGCTCATATGGACGCGGCATCCGCCGCGTCGATGCACGCCAGCGGCGCGCGTGGCCGAACGCGGTGGCGGGACCGGCGGCTACGCCTTGAGGAGGCCGCGGTCGCGCAGCGCCCTGAGGACCTGGGCGTCGAAGCGTCGAAGGCTTCGAAGTCGTCGAGGTGGTCGTGCAGAACGCCCACGACGACCTCGGGATCGACGGTCAGGTACTCGTGAACGAGGACGTTGCGGAATCCGGCCATCGCGCGGAACGAACGCGCGAACTCCGTCGTAAGAACCCCCGCCGTGGCCAGCGCGTCGATGACAGCGGTGTAGTCGTCGGGGACCGGTTGGCCCAAGATCGCGAGGACGTGCGCACCCATGTCCAGGACGCACCTGGCGGCCCGCTAGAGGCCCCGTTCGATGAACCACGAGAAACTCGTCCGCCAGATACCGCTCCACGCTGATGGGCTGGTGGCGCCGCAGGCGGGCGATCGTATCCGGCAGGGCGGTATGGCGACTCATGATCGCGGCCGCCCGCAGTGAGGGTGTCACCGGCCACGCTCCAGTCGCTCCAGCGCAGCCTCGCGGGCGATGCGACGGAGCGGCGCTGGGTCATAGTACTGGGCGATCGCGCGCGCAAACCATGACGGCCAGAAAGCCTGGCTCCGCTTCATACAGGCGAACCGCAGCCTGGGCCACGGCGAAGCCGAAGACCGGACTCACGCCGCGGAGGTCGACGACGTCCACCCTGCGCCGAACGAGCGGCGGCAGGTCGACCATCGCGGTCAGGACCGGCCCGTTCAAGCCGTTGACGGCGTCGGGCGCGGGCAGGATGCCGATGTCGAGATCGCTCTCGGTCCGGGCCTCACCGCGGGCCACCGACCCGAACACCAAAGCGAGCGTGACATCGCCCCGGGCCACGAAATAGTCATGAAGCGCGCCTCAAGCTGGGGATTCATGGCCTCATGGTACAGGGACGGGCGGCCCCGCAGGGCCGCCCGTCCGGGGGCTACTGGATCACCGTCGCCGTGACGTGCTGGACGCCGAACGCGGAGACCGCCCTGGGGCCGCCATCGATGAAGATGTCGATGCGGTGGCCCTGGATGGCATCGCCCGTGTCCGCCGCGACGGCGGCAAAACCGCCCTTCGGCAGCAGCGGGCTGCTGTAGCCGCTGATCCAGAGGCGCGTCCCAATGGGGATCACGCGTGGGTCGACGGCGACCATGCCCGGCGTCAGGGGCTTGCCGAACACGTCGACAGGCCCATAGGGATAGTTGTCCTTGAGCGACGGGCCATAGGCTGTCGCCACAAGGCTGAGCGTCTTCGCCGCAGGGGCGATGGCCCGCTGCGGGTTCGGCTCGGCCAGCGCCTGCAGCGTCTTCACGTCGACGTTGCCCGTCGGCGCGAGCCCGTCGTTGCGCTGGAACGCGCGCACGGCAGCGGCCGTCCGCTGGGTGTAGCTGCCGTTGGTCGCGCCGACGGCGTAACCGTCGCGCGCCAGGGCCTGCTGCATGAGCTTCACGGCGGGGCCGCCAGCGCCGGGCTGCAGGATCGTCGCGTCCGGGGCACCGGCATCGAGCTGGCCCACCGTCCGCGCGCCCTGCGCATAAATGGCGCTGCGCGTCGCGCTGTCCATCGTCCCGGTCACGGCCACCGCGTCGCCCTTGGCCCGCAGGTCGGCCTGCACGAGGGCCACGGTGAGCGGCGCCGGGGTCGGTGCCGCCGCCATTGCCGGAATTTGCGCGCCGAGCAGTGTGGCGATGGCGGCAAAGATCGCAATGGTGCGCATGATCTTCCACTCCCTTCAGCGCCTGCGGGGTGGAGCGCATCCACCGCGGCCTCCGCCATCCGTGGCTGCGGTTCGGCGGAAGGTCGCCGTCGCACCATCCGGTGCGATTCACCCCAACGGATCTTGCATCCCCCGCGCCCCACATCGGGGCTTCGGCTCGGTCATGCCGCTGCATCCCGCAGCACTGTCGCCGTCCATGGCTCCGTGGTCGAGAACTCTACGCGCGGACGGCGACTTGGTCACGCCGCCGCGCGCCGGATGCCGGGGCTTCGCCGCATGTGAGCCGCGCCACCCCGCCGCTGGCGCGCAAACGCGCACCGATGCGTCGTGCTGCCGACATTTTGAGCCGCTGGGGCGGCCCGCGTTGCGAGTAAAGGAATACCGCCGGCACGTCACGAACCGCAGAGGTCATGCGTCCTGCGCAAAGATTGGAGGAGTGGCGATGCGCGTGAAGAGCCGGGCGCCGCTCGCCGTACTGACAGTGGGCGTCCTGCTCGCTGTGGCGGGCTGCGGCGGCGCGAGCACCAGCACCAGCCCGTCGGCCGCCAGCACGACCAGCTCGTCGGCCGGCTCGTCGTCGAGTGCGGCGGCGAGCAGCAGCAGCACCTCGACGCTGACGATTGCCATCAACCAGGATCTTGAGTCGCTGGATCCCCTGCTCTCCGGCGCGTATATCGACCGCGCCGAGCTGTACGGGATCTTCGATCCGCTGGTGGCGGTCACGCCGACCGGGAAGATCGTGCCTGATCTGGCCACCTCGTGGACCGTGTCGCCGGACGGGCTGACGTACACCTTCCAGCTGCACCCGAACGTGAAGTTCCAGGACGGCACCGCCTTCAACGCGCAGGCCGTGGTCTTCAGCATCGAGCGGGCCATGAACGACAAGGCCTCGCCCCGCTACGCCAGCGCCCTGTTCATCAAGAGCGTGAAGGCGACGGGGCCCCTGACGGTGCAATTCGTCCTGAAGCAGAAGTTCGCGCCATTTCTCTCGCTCTTGGCCGGTCGTCTGGGCATGATTGTCTCGCCGACCGCCGTGAAGAAGTACGGCAGCAACTTCGCCCAGCATCCGGTGGGCACGGGCGCCTTCCTCTTCAAGAGCTACGTGAAGAACGATCAGGTCGTGCTGGTCAAGAACCCGAACTACTGGCAGCCTGGGTTGCCCAAGGTTGACAAGGTGGTCTTTAAGATCATCCCCAATGGCAACGCCGCGGTCCTGGATCTGGAGGCCGGGACCGTCCAGGTGATGGATGGCGCCCCGCCCCAGGACGTGCCCAGCCTGCAGAAAAACCCGAAGGTCGTCGTGAGCATCATGCCGGGCATGGCCTTTGACGGCATCGACATGAACCAGACGGCGGCGCCGTTCAACAACATGTACCTCCGTCTGGCGCTGATGAACGCCATCGACCGGGCCACGCTGGTCAACACCGTCTTCGGCAAGACGGCCCTGCCGGGCGACACCGCGTTCCCGCCCAGCAGCTGGGCCTACGCTCCGCACACCATCCCCGGCGCCAATCTCACCGCCGCCAAGGCCGACCTGGCCAAGGGCGGCCAGCCCAACGGCTTCACCTTCACGCTGACGATCACGAACACGCCCACCGAGGCAAAGCTGGCTCAGGTGCTGCAGAACATGGTCCAGCGGGCCGGGATCACCATGAAGATCAAGACGATCGACTCGGCGGCATTCTCGTCGATCGCCGCGAACCGGAACTACCAGGCGCTCACGGACGGCTGGTCGGGCCGCGTCGACCCGGACCAGAACGCGTACAACTGGTACCACACGGGCGGCGCGTTCAACTTCGGCGGATACAGCAACGCGCAGATGGACAGCCTGCTGCAGCAGGCCCGCGCCGACCAGTCGCAGGCCACGCGCAAGAAGCTCTATGAGCAGATCGCCACGCTGGCCAACCAGACTGGGGCGTACATCGTCCTCTACTGGCCGGAGGACATCAAGCTGCTGCTGCCGACCGTCACCGGGTTCGTGCACTACCCCGACGGTGTCTTCCGCATCGACACCATGGGCCTGAAGTAGCCCAGAGCGCAGATGTTGTTGGGGCCGCGCCGGCTGGCGCGGCCCCACACGAATGGGTGATGGCGTGTTCGGGCGCTACCTCGTGCGCAGGATCTTCCTCATGGTCCCCGTCGTGTTCCTCGTCACCGTGATGGTCTTTCTCATGCTGCACCTGATCCCCGGCGACCCGGCCCGGGTGGCGCTCGGCGAGGAGGCGACGCCGAAGGCCGTGGCGGCGCTGCGGGTGCAGATGGGCCTCAACCTGCCGCTGCCCGCCCAATACCTGCATTGGGTGGGGCAGGTGGTGCAGGGCAATTTCGGCCGCTCGCTGCTCGATGGGACCTCCGTACTCAAGGACGTCCTGCAGGCGCTGCCGGTCACCTTCGAGATCACGGTGCTGGCCATCCTGACAGCACTGCTCGTCGGGATCCCCGTGGGGATCATCGCCGCGCGGCTGCGCGGCTCGCTGGCGGATTGGATCGCGACCATCCTCGCGCTGGCCGCGCTCTCCATCCCGGCCTTTTGGCTCGGCATCCTCTTCATCCTCTACTTCGCGGTCCGGCTGCACATGTTTCCGGCCGGGGGCTACGTGCCCATCACCAAGAACCTCGGCGCCAACCTGGCCCTGATGGTGCTGCCCTCCGTGTCGCTGGGGCTGCGGTCGGCGGCGGTCATCGCCCGCATGCTGCGGGGGTCGCTGCTCGAGGTGCTGGGGGCCGACTTCGTGCGCACGGCCCGCGCCAAGGGGGTCTCGGAGCGCCGCGCCCTCTGGCGGCACGCGCTCAGGAACGCCCTGCTGCCGGTGGTGACGGTCGGCGGCCTCGAATTCGCCGGGCTCTTGGGCGGCGTCGTGATCACGGAGCAAATCTTCGGCATCCCCGGCATGGGGCAGCTGCTGGTCAACGCCATCCTGCAGCGCGACATCACGACCGTGCAGGGCGAGGTGCTCTTCATCGCGCTGATCGTGCTGATCGTCAACCTGCTCACGGACCTGAGTTACAGCCTGCTGGACCCGCGGATCCAGGTGGCCTGAGGGCGATATGAGCGCGCAACGGGCTGGCGGAGGGATTGAGGGGGCCGTGGGCGGGGCGGCCGAAGGTCGCAAGCCGCTGGCCTCGGCGGCGCGCCGCTTTCTGCGCAACCCCCTGGGCATGACCGGTGCCGTCATCGTGCTGGTTCTGATCTTCCTTGCCATCTTCGGGCCGAGCCTGACGACGCAGAACCCCCTGACGCAGCATTACCACCTGCTGCTGAAGCCGCCGATGCCGGGCCACCCGCTGGGGACCGACGACCTCGGGCGCGACGAGCTGAGCCGCCTGCTCTACGGCGCCCGGCTCTCGTTCGGGGTCTCCGTCCTGTCGGTGGGACTGGCGGCGATCATCGGCATGCCGATCGGCATGTTCTCCGGGTACTACCGGGGCTGGCTCGATGACATCATCGTCATGCGCATCACGGACGCCCTGCTGGCCTTCCCCTTCCTGATCCTGGCGCTGGCGATGGTGGCGTTCCTCGGGGCCAGCTTCACGAACGAGACCATCGCCATCGGGGTCGGCTTTGTGCCGGGGTTCATCCGCCTGGCGCGGGCCCAGGTGCTGACCGAGCGCGAGCGCGAGTACGTGGCGAGCGCCCGCTCCGCTGGCAGCGGCAACGCGCGCATCCTGTTTCGCCACATCCTGCCCAACGCCATCACGCCGATGCTCATCCAGGCGACCCTGGCGATGTCGGGCGCGCTGCTGGCCGATGCCGGGCTCTCCTATCTGGGGCTGGGCGTGCCGCCGCCGACGCCATCGTGGGGCACCATGATCAACACGGGGCTGGGCTACCTGCAGCAGGCGCCGTGGCTCACGTATTTCCCGGGGCTGGCCATCTCCATCGCGGTGCTCGGCTGGAACCTGCTGGGCGACGGCGTCCGCGACGCGCTGGACGTGCGGCTGCGGCAGTAGGGGATCCGGGCGCCGGACTGCCTTCACGGACGAGCGAAATGCGGCCGCGGGGTGTATGCTATCATACACATACGGGAGGCGATTGCATGCGGCGTACGACCGTGGTGGCAGAGGACACCCTGCTGTTGGAAGCCCAGCAGTGCGCGCGCCGGGAGGGGATCTCCCTGTCGGCCCTGTTTGAGGCTGCGCTTCGCGAATACCTCGCCACGCATGCCCGAAGGTCCGACATCTCGTTCGCCGGCGTCGGCCGGAGTGGGGATCCGCACGCCGCCAACGACGTCGACCGTGTGCGCGAGGCGGTGGACCCGGCGACCGGGTGGTCGCCGCGGCGGCGGCCTGTAAGTTAGCCGTGCCCGTCCTGGCCGATACGAGCGTGCTGTTCGCTCTGGCCGACGCGGACAGTCTCGCACATGACACTGTGCGGGCCTGCGTTGCCGGTCTGCGCGAGACAATCGTGCTGCCCGTGACGGTGCTGCCCGAGTTGGACTACCTGTTGGCGGCGCGCCTCGGTCTACATGCGGAGATTGCCGTCCTGCGCGGGATCACCGAGGATCCCTTTCGAATCGAGGGTTTGCGTGGGACCGACGTCACTCGCTGCATCGAGTTGATTGAGAAATACGGGGACAGCGACATCGGCTTTGTTGACGCGTCGATCGTTGCCTTGGCTGAGCGTCTGGACATTCGCCGGCTCCTCACCCTGGATCGGCGCCACTTCCCGATGATT
Source organism: Bacillota bacterium (assembly GCA_021792015.1). Classification (GTDB taxonomy): domain Bacteria; phylum Bacillota; class Sulfobacillia; order RBS10-35; family JAJYVM01; genus JAJYVM01. The sequence continues at coordinate 13,739 of JAJYVM010000030.1, forward strand.
CGGCCCCGCCACTGCGCTGCCCTGGAACTTCTGCCGTGAGGCTTGGCGCGGCGGTGCTTGGCGACGGCGTGGCAGGTGCCTGCCTCGCCGCGACACGGCCAGGTGGCGCCAGCCGTAGCCCGTGTCGTCGTGCCACGGCTTTCCCTCCGCGAAGCGGGTGCAGCGGAACGGCGACAGGTCCATCAGCCGGGGCCGGCCGGTTGTGATCCATTCGGCGAGGCAGCGACCGATGGCCGGGCGCGACCCCCACGGTCGGGGCGTCGATGCTGCCGGCGGTCGGTGCTGACCGCGGGCCGATCCGGGGCCGCATACCACCCCCAGGACCCGCGAGCCAAGCACGAGGGGGCGACCACCCAACCGGCCGGCGTGACTCCGCCCGACCTCAGGACCACGTGGCCCTGGGCAGCGCCTCTCGCAGGCCATCCAACGCGTCCACCGGGACCCACGCCCCGAAGGTTGGCGCGTCGGCGAAGCCGCGCTCCGTCACCCTCGCGCCGGCACGGACCAGCGCACGCTCGGCGCGGTCGAGGTCCGGGTAGCCGACGGTCAGCCGCACCCAGCGCTCCGGCCGCCGCTCCACCGTCCCAGCGGCCGCCACGGCCGCGGATGCGGCCTCGCCGTAAGCCCGGCCCAGGTTGGCCGCGCCCAGCTGGACCCCGCCGTAGATGCGCGCCACGGTCACCGCCGCGCCCCGCAGCCGGTGGCGGCCGAGCGCGCCGAGGCAGGGCCGGCCTCCGGTGCCGCTCGGCTCGCCGTCGTCGGACATGCGGGTCGCACCGTCGGGGGCGATCCAGGCGTAGGGCACGTGCCGCGCCTCGTGGTGGCGCGCGCGCACATCCGCGAGCAGCGCGCCCACTTCGTCCGCGTCGGCCGCCGGGGCCGCGTACGCGAAGAACCGTGAGCGACGCACGAGCAGGCTGGCGGCCCCCAGCCCGGCAAGGGTCAGATAGGGGACCTCGGGCTCGGCCATGGGGATACCGTAGCATGGCGTGCGACCCTCAGGCGCCGTCGCCCTCACGCAGCAACGGGGTCAGCGTGATCCCGACCAGCAGGCCCTCCGGCCCCAGCAGGCGCGTGACCGTCTGTCCCCACGGCTCCAGGCGGTCCGTGATCAGCAGCCGGTAGCCACGGGCCTGCAGCTCGGCGCTCGCCGCCGCCACGTCGTCCACGTCGAACTCCAGCCACGCCTGCGGTACAGGCAGGTCAGCCGGCCGGCCAGACCTCCGTGCCGAAACAGGATTGTGCCGCCTGGGCCAGGGGCCAGAGGGCAAAGTGCTTGACCCCGGCCAACGCCCCGGTGTGCAGGTAGTCGCCGTCCGCCTGGAAGCGAAGCCCCAGGGCGTCCATGTAAAAGGCGCGGGCCGCTGCGACATCGGAGGCGATTGGTCCGAACCCAGCCACGAAGAGAACGCGCATGCCCATGCAACCCTTCCCCGCCAGCCTAAGCCCGGGGCAACGACGCGGGCTTGAACAGATCGGACATGCGGAGCGTGGCGGTACCGCCCGTGACCAGCTGACGCGGCGCCAGGCCCGCGAGCTCGCCGACGTCCCGCGTCATGTGCGCCTGGTCGGCATAGCCTGCCGCAGCCGCGAGACTCGCCAGACCCGGCCCGGCGCCGGCCTTAGCCAGGAGCAGCGACCGCTGCGGGCGGAGGACGCGCTGGAGGGTCTTGGGCCCGTACCCCACCCAATCATGGAAGCGCCGCAGCACCTGGCGCGGGCTGAGACTGGCCATGCGGGCCAGCGCCTCGACCCGGAAGCCCGCCTGCGCAAGCCAGGGCACCGCCCCGGCCACGACCGGATCGGCGGCGCGCAACCCTCCCAGCCGGGCGCCCAGCACGCCCTGCAGCACGATCAGCCGGCCGCGCACGCCCTCCGCCGCCGCCACCCGCTACCCGACCTCGATCGCGCCGGCACCCCAGAGGTCGTGCAGGGGAACGGTCGCATTCAGCAACTCGCGCACCCCGAGGCCAAGCCACGCCGGGGCAAGCCCAGGCCGAAAGCGGGCGCCGACGACCAGGGCTTCAGGCGGCAGGGCAGCCATCACGGCACGCATCGCGGGACCCGCCACCACCGGCGGCAGATCCCCCACGCAGACGATGTCGGCGCATCCGTCCGGAAGCACGCGGTGGAGGTAGCCCCCACCCCCAGGCGGCGTGCGCTGCGCCCAGACGCAGACCAGGGGCCGGGAAAGCGCGGGCGCCACCGGATACTCGCGGTAGGGCGCTCGCTCGCCGACGCCGTCAGCGATCGCCACGATGGCCCGCGCCCCCCCGTCGGATGCGGCGGCCGGCGCCGCAGCATCGGATCATCACCGGACCAGGGGGCGCCGCGCCCCCTCACCAGCCGATCGCGTAGCCCTCACGCCGCGGGTCGGCCGCGCCCTTCAGCAGCCCGCCCGGCTCGGCGCACACCACCAGCACCGCGCCCGCCTCCCACTCCCAGTCGGGCCAGGTCTCGATGCGGTGGCCCAGCGCCGCCAGC
>JAJYVM010000501.1 GCA_021792015.1 Bacillota bacterium
GCGCCCGTCCGGCGAGACTTCCTTCTTCCAAATCGGAACCAACATCTTTATGGCATCCATCACGAACTGGGCGGCTGTGAACGCCTCCGCCCGGTGGCCGGCGCTGGTCGCCACAATCACCGCCGTGTCGCCGGGCAAGAGCCGTCCCACCCGGTGCGCCGCAGCCACCCTCACCCCAGGCCACCGCGCCCCCGCCTCCGCCCCGATGCGCTCCATCTCGGCCACCGCCATCTCGGGGTAGGCCTCATACTCAAGCTCGGCTGTCTTCCAGGCCCCTGTGGACGCCCTCACATTCCCATAAAATACCACAACGGCGCCCATGTCAACGCCCTGGACGGCCGCAATGAGCGGCTCCGCCACCAGCGGCGCCTCCGTCACCGCGAACGGCCCCCCGCCGCTGACGGGGGGGATCACGGCGATCTCGTCGCCGTCATGCAGCGCTGTCTCCGGACGCGCGTACACCCGGTTCACCGCGACCATACAACGCGGAAGCAGGTCCCCCAGCTGGGGGACCTGCTCACCGAGCGCCCGCAGCAATTCGGCGACGCTGACGGCCCGCGGCACCTCGACGGAGCGGGCGGCGGCCTTCTCGGCCGCCGCCCCGAACAGCCGGACGGTCACTCAGGATGCCTCCACCGGCGCCGGCTTCGGCGAGAACGTGATCCTGCCCTCGCCGTCGGCGTCGATGTGCACGGTGTCGCCGTCCTTGAAGCGGCCGGCGAGCATCTCCTCCGACAGCGGGTCCTCCACGAGCCGGGTGATGGCCCGCCGCAGCGGCCGCGCCCCGTACTCCGTGTCGGTGCCCTCGTCGACCAGGATCTCCTTGGCGCGCTCGGAGACCTCCATGGTGAGGCCGTTGTCCTTGAGCCGCGCCGACACCCGCTTGAGCATGAGCTCGACGATCACCTTGAGGTGCTCCTTCGTCAGCGAGTGGAACACCACGACCTCGTCGATGCGGTTCAGGAACTCCGGCCGGAAGGTGCGCCGGACCTCCTCCATGATCTTGTCGCGCATGTTCTGGTAGTTGGCTTCCTCCTCCTTGCCGGTGCGGAAGCCCATCACGCTCTGGCGCTTGATGAACTGGCTGCCGAGGTTGCTCGTCATGATGATCACGGTGTTGCGGAAGTCGACCGACCGGCCCTTGGCCTCCGTCAGCCGCCCCTCCTCGAACACCTGCAGCAGCAGGTTGAACACCTCGGGGTGCGCCTTCTCGATCTCATCCAGCAGCACGACCGAGTACGGCCGCCGCCGCACGGCCTCGGTCAGCTGGCCGCCCTCGTCGTAGCCGACGTACCCGGGCGGCGCCCCCACGAGCCGGGAGACGGTGTGCCGCTCCGTGTACTCGGACATGTCGATGGTGACCATGGCGTCCTCGTCCCCGAACAGGGCCTCGGCCAGGGCCTTCGCCATCTCGGACTTGCCGATGCCCGTCGGACCGAGGAAGATGAACGACCCGATCGGCCGCCGCGGGTCCTTCAGGCCGGCGCGAGCGCGCCGAATGGCGCGCGACACAGCCTTGACCGCATCGTCCTGGGCCACGATCCGGTCGTGCAGCACCTGCTCCAGGTTGAGCAGCCGCTCGGACTCGCCCTCAGCGAGCTTCCGCACCGGCACGCCCGTCCAGTCGGAAACGATCTGCGCGACCTCCTCGCCGGAGATCACCAGCCGCTCCGTCACCTGGTTGCTGCGCCACTCTTCCTTCTTGCCCTCCAGCTCGGTCTGGATCTTCTGCTCCTGGTCGCGCAGGTTGGCGGCCTTCTCGAACTCCTGGGACTGGACGGCCGCCTCCTTCTCCTTGCGCACGGCCTCCAGGCGCTCCTCGATCTGCTTGACCTCGGGCGGGGTCACGAACGCCTGCAGCCGCGCCTTGCTGGCCGCTTCGTCGATGACGTCGATGGCCTTGTCGGGCAGGAAGCGATCGGAGACGTAGCGATCGGCCAGCCGCGCCGCCGCCTCGATGGCCTCGTCGGTGATGACCACGCGGTGGTGCGCCTCGTAGCGGTCGCGCAGGCCCTTCAGGATCGCGATCGTGTCCTCGACGGACGGCTCCGCGACTGTGATGGGCTGGAAGCGCCGCTCCAGCGCCGCGTCCTTCTCCACGTGCTTCCGGTACTCGTCCAGCGTGGTGGCGCCGATCGTCTGCAGCTCGCCGCGCGCCAGCGCCGGCTTCAGGATGTTGGCCGCATCGATGGCGCCCTCGGCCGCGCCGGCGCCGATGATCGTGTGCATCTCATCGATGAACAGGATCACGTTGCCCGCGCGCCGGATCTCGTCCATGACCTTCTTCAGCCGGTCCTCGAACTCGCCGCGGTACTTGCTGCCCGCCACCATGGCCCCGAGGTCGAGGGAGACCACGCGCCGGTCGCGCAGCGTCTCCGGCACGGTGCTGTCGGCGATGCGCTGGGCCAGGCCCTCGACGATGGCCGTCTTGCCGACGCCCGGCTCGCCGATGAGCACGGGGTTGTTCTTGGTGCGCCGCGACAGGATCTGGATGACGCGCTGGATCTCCTTCTCGCGCCCGATGACCGGGTCGAGCTTGCTCTCCTCGGCCAGGGCCGTCAGGTCGCGGCCGAAGTTGTCCAGCACGGGGGTGTTGGACTTGCTGCGGCGGCCGCGCGGCGGACCTGCGGGCTGCTGCACCGGCGAGCCGAGGAGCTTGATGACCTCCTTGCGCACGCGGTCGAGCTCGGCCCCCATGTTCTCCAGGACGCGCGCCGCCACGCCCTCGCCCTCGCGGATGAGGCCGAGGAGGATGTGCTCGGTGCCGACGTAGGAGTGGCCGAGCTGGCGCGCCTCGTCGATGGCCAGC
>JAJYVM010000502.1 GCA_021792015.1 Bacillota bacterium
CCATCGCGCCGAACAAGACCGGAACCTACCGCGGCCAGTGCACGGAGCTGTGCGGCCGCGGCCACGCGTACATGCCGATCGTGGTGCACGCGGTCAGCCCTGCGGCCTTCCAGGCGTGGCTGAAGCAGCAGTCCGCCCTCGACAAGGAAGCCGCCGCCGCTGCGCCCGCCGCGGCCGTGACCAGCAGCTGAGCGCCAGCGAGGACCGCCGCATTTCCCGTCGCAGAGCCGAGACAGACATCCAGCCTTTCCCATCGAGGTTGCCCCATGGCCGAGTCGCACGATATCGCCGTACACGCCGAGCATGACCACAAGCCGCATGGCTGGCGGCGCTGGGTATTCGCCACCAACCACAAGGACATCGGCACGATGTATCTGATCGCCGCCGGCACGATGTTCCTCATCGGCGGCCTGGCGGCGATGGCGATCCGGGCGCAGCTGTTCAAGTCGGGCATGAAGCTGTTCGATCCGGCAATGTTCAACTCCCTCACCACCATGCACGGCCTGATCATGATCTTCGGGGCGATCATGCCGTCCTGGGTGGGACTCGCCAACTGGATGATCCCGATGCAGATCGGGGCCCCGGACATGGCGCTGCCGAGGCTGAACAACCTGAGCTTCTGGATCCTGCCCTTCGCCTTCACGCTGATGATCGCCTCGTTCTTCGTGCCCGGCGGCGCGGTGGCCGGCGGCTGGACCATGTATCCGCCGTTGATGCAGCAGTTCGGCGACTCCTTTCCGATGCTGATCTTCGCCATCCACCTGATGGGCATCTCCTCCATTCTCGGGGCGATCAACGTCATTGTGACCATCATGAACCTGCGCGCCCCGGGCATGAGCCTGCTGCGCATGCCGCTGTTCGTGTGGACGTGGTTGATCACTGCGTACCTGCTCATCGCGGTGATGCCGGTGCTCGCCGGCGCGGTGACCATGCAGCTGACCGACCACTTCTTCGGCACCAGCTTCTTCAACGCCGCCGGCGGCGGCGATCCGGTGCTGTTCCTGCACGTGTTCTGGTTCTTCGGGCACCCCGAGGTCTACATCCTCATCCTGCCGGCGTTCGGGGTGATCTCCGAGATCATCCCCACCTTCTCGCGCAAGCCGTTGTTCGGCTACGAGGCCATGGTGTACGCGACCGCCTCGATCGCCTTCCTCTCGTTCATCGTCTGGGGCCACCACATGTTCACGGTCGGCATGCCGGTCGCCGCGCAGCTGTTCTTCATGCTCTCGACCATGCTGATCGCCGTGCCGACCGGCGTGAAGGTGTTCAACTGGGCCGCGACCATGTGGCGTGGCTCGCTGTCGTTCGAGCCGCCGATGCTGTTTGCGATCGCGTTCCTGTTTCTGTTCAGCATCGGAGGATTCTCGGGGCTGATGCTGGCGCTGGTGCCGTCGGATTACCAGTACCACGGAACCTACTTCGTGGTCGCGCACTTCCACTACGTGCTCGTGCCCGGTGCGGTGTTCGCCATCTTCGGCGCGGTGTACTACTGGCTGCCGAAGTGGTGCGGGCGCATGTACGACATGCGGCTCGCGAAGTGGCACTTCTGGCTGTCGGTGATCTTCGTCAACGTGCTGTTCTTCCCGCAGCACTTCCTCGGGCTCGCCGGGATGCCGCGGCGCATACCCGATTACGCGCCGCAGTTTACCGACTGGAACATGGTCTCCTCCATCGGCGGGTTCATCTTCGGCGCCTCGCAGGTGCTGTTCCCGTACATCATCTGGAAGTGCGTGCGCTCGGGAAAGCCGGTCGAGGCCAACTCGCCGTGGGAGGGCGCGCATGGGCTCGAGTGGGAGCTGCCCTCGCCCGCCCCGTATCACTCCTGGACGACTCCGCCCTCGGCCGCGGTTCTCGCCCATGGCGCCGAACATTGAGGGCGACGCGCCGCCCGGCGCGCAATCGGCCGGGCGGGGCGATGCCCGCGGGCTCACCGCCAGGCAGCGGCGCAACGTGCGCATCACCACCTGGGTGGTGTCGTTAATCGCGCTCGCGTTTTATATCGGGTTCATCGTTCTGACGGTGTCGCGGGCTCACCGCTGAGCGCCCGGCAGGTTGCAGACAGGAAAGAGCCACTATGACAGACGCGCACGCCGACAGCAGCAAGTACTACGTCCCCCACGGCAGTCCCTGGCCGATCGTCGCGGCGGTGGCGCTGTTCACGCTCATGCTGGGCGCGGTGCTGTACCTCGACGGCGCGGCGCCCCTCTGGGTGCTGCTGCCGGGCCCGCTGTTGCTGGCATTCATGTTCGCCGGGTGGTTCTCCACGGTCATCGGCGAGAATCAGCACGGCACCTTCCACTTCCGCGAGGACCGCTCGTTCCGCATGGGAATGATGTGGTTCATCTTCTCCGAGGTGATGTTCTTCGCCGCGTTCTTCGGCGCCTTGTTCTATGTCCGGCTGTTCGCCGTGCCCTGGCTCGGCGGCGAGGGCGCCAAGGCCATGACCAACTTCCTGCTCTGGCCGCACTACGAGGCCACGTGGCCGACCAACGGTCCGGGTCAGGTGGGCGGGGCGCGCTTCGGCATCATGAATCCGCTCGGCATCCCGGCGCTGAACACCCTGGTCCTGCTGACCAGCGGACTGACGGTGACCATCGCGCACCATGCGCTGCGCGCCGGCAAGCGGCGCATGCTCATGGTGTTTCTCGCCCTGACCTTCCTGCTGGGGTTCACCTTCGTCGGGCTGCAGGCGCACGAGTACTACGAAGCCTACACGCAGATGAACCTGCGCCTGACCACCGGGATCTACGGCTCGACCTTCTTCATGCTGACCGGCTTCCACGGCCTGCACGTG
>JAJYVM010000031.1 GCA_021792015.1 Bacillota bacterium
GGCGTGTCATGATTGGCATTCCGGACGCTGCATAAACCGACAGCCATCTTGACTTTATTCACGAAATTATCGTGAGCCGCTACACGCCTCAAGGCCAATCGCGTAAACGTTCGGTGAACCCCGTGTCCGTCTGAGTATGCCGCGCCAATCGCTCTGCATCCACCCACATCCACCATAGCAAACGCTGACAGTAGGCCTTGGCGCGCCAGCAGAACAAGGAAGTGCGCGCTACGGGACGTGCGAGCCGGACCCCGCCGGCGCCTCGATGCCGGATGCGGTCCCGGGACCCAGCCGCCGCGCGACCCACCCCTCGACGTTGTGCTGGCGGCCTCGCGCCAACGCGAGGCCGCCCTCGGGCACATCCTCGGTGATGCTCGACCCGGCGGCCACGTAGCCGTTCTCACCGATGACGGCGGGCGCGATCACGTTCGCGTTGCAGCCCACCATGGCGCCGGCGCCGATGCGGGCGCGGCGCTTCCGCCGGCCGTCGTAGTTGACGACCACCGCGCCGGCGCCGATGTTCGCCCCCGCTCCGATGTCGACCTCGCCCATGTAGGCGTGGTGGGGGAGGCGGGCGTGGGCGCCCACCCGCGCATTCTTGACCTCCACGAAGTTGCCGACCCGCACCCCTGTCTCCAGCACGCACCCCGGCCGCAGGTGCGCGTACGGCCCGATCTCCACCCCGTCGCCGAGGTCGGCCTCCTCCACGACCGAGTACCAGATGTGGACGTCCCGGCCCAGGCGGCTCGCGCGCAGATGCGTGCCCGGCCCGATGCGGCAGCCCGGGCCGATGACGCAGGCGCCCTCGATGGTGGTGAAGGGCAGGAGGGTGGCCCCGGCCGCCACCTCGGTGGCGGTGTCCACCCAGGTGGTCATTGGGTCGAGGACCGCGACCCCCGCCGCCACGAGCCGCGCGATGCGGTCCCGGCGGCTGTCGGTTTCCGTCTCTCCCGTCTGGCGCCAGAGCCCCACCGGCGCGCCCTGGACCCGCGCCCAATCCCAGAGGCGCGCGGGGTCGTCCAGGAAGAGGTGCGCCTCCGGTCCAAGGCGGCCGAGGTCGGCGACCGCCGGCATGGGGACCTGCGCGATGGGCGCCCCCTCGAGCCCGACGGGCTCCTGGCCTGCGGGCAGGGCCAGGGTGACCGTGGCACCCCGCTGGAGGTGGGTCTGCAGCATGGCAAGGAGTGTCGTGGCGGTCAGGGGAGGACCCCCCGACGGCGCCAGGATCAACTGGCCGGAGGGCGGCAGGAGGCCGTCCCCCAGCGGCCGCGCCCCGGCCAGGGCCAGCGCCTTCCGCACGCCGGCATCCTGCCCCGGGCCGCACAGGCGGTACCAGAGATCCATGTGGCCCCTCCCTCTAGCGGACCAGCGCCAGGGCCGCCGCCACCACGGCGTCGGTGGACGGCAGCATCGCATCCTCCAGGTGGCCCGCGGCTGGGATGATGTCATCGGCGCCCGTCACGCGGCGGATGACGGGCGGATTCCCCGCCTCGGCCAACTGTGCCGCCACCTCGGCCGTCCAGCCGGCCCCGGCCGTGCCCTCCTCGACCAGGACGGCGGCGGGCGGACGGCCCGCCAGGTCCCACCACGGCCAGGCGGCGAAGCGGTCGATGCGCGAGGGCAGGCACAGGGTCGACGCGATCCCGGCCTCGGCCAGGCGGCCCATGGCCGGCAGGCACCATCGCACCCCGCCCCCGTACGCGAAGAGCATCACCGCCGGCTCCCCGCGCCCGGCCCGCACCACTGCCGTGGGGTAGGGGGTCCCGTGGACCTCGGCCGGGCGCAGCTCAAGCGGATAGAGGAGCTTGTGCTCGATGAAGAGCACGGGGTCCGGATCGGCGACGGCCGCCCGCAGCAGGGCGCCGGGATCGTGCAGGTGCGTCGGCGCCACCACCTTGAGGCCCGGCACGCCGAGGAAGTGTTTCTCCAGGGACTGGCTGTGGGTGGGGCCGTACGCCCGCCCGCCCCCCGCCGGCGCCCGCACCACGAGCGGCACCGTCACCTGATCGTTGTACATGGCGCGGAACTTTGCCGCATGGTTGATCAGCTCATCGGTCGCCAGGAGGATGAAGTCGCCGAACATCACCTCGGCGATCGGGCGCAGGCCGCCGATGGCGAGGCCGGTGGCCGCCCCCACGATGGCCGCCTCGCTGACCGGGGTCGCCAGGACCCGGCCCGGATAGCGCCCGGACAGCCCTCGGGTCACCTTGAAGGCGCCGCCGTACGGGTCGAGCACGTCCTCGCCGAGGAGCAGCACGCGGGGGTCCTCCCGCAGCAGGTCGTCCATCGCCTCGGTCAGGCTGGCCCGGAAGGTCAGCCCGCCGCCGTGCGGGTGAACTGTTCCGTTGGCGCTTCCCGCCGGGGTCATGCCGGCTCCCCTCCGGCGGAGGCCAGGGAGGGAAGCGCAACCGGCTCCGGCAGGGGCACCGCGCGCGGCCGCGCGGGCGGATCGGCCTCCGCCGCCGCCACGGCGTCCGCCACCCTTGCGGCGATCTCGCGGTCGATGGTGTCCGCCTGCTCGTCCGGCAGCCGCCTGCGCATTGCCGCCAGGGGGTCGGCTCGCCGCCAGCGCTCGATCTCCTCGGTGTCGCGGTAGTCCTCGCTGAGGCTGTGCGCGGCCAGGCGGTAGGTGTGGAGGTAGAGGCAGCGCGGCCGGCAGTCCGCCCGCACGGCCAGGGTCAGCGCCTCGGCCAGCCGGCGGATGGTGATGGGGTCGGCCGCGTCGTGCACGACCGTCTCCACCCCGAAGGCCGGCGGCCGCCCCGCCAGGCGCCCGGCATGCTGCATGCGGCGGGGCGTGCTCTGCGCGTAGCCGTTGTCCTCGACCACGAACAGCAGCGGCGCCCCCCAGAGCGCCGCGAGGTTCAGGCTCTCGTAGAGCGCGCCCTCGCCGAATGTGCCGTCGCCCAGAAAGGCGACCCCGATTCCCTCGCCGGCGGCCTTGCGCGACAGCGCCAGCCCCACGGCCACGGGTGCCATGCCGGCCTGGATCCCGTTGCTGAAAAATCCGTTCCAGCAGAGGTGCTGGCTGCCGCCGAGGCCCCCGCACACGCCGGTCTGCCGCCCGAAGAGCTCGGCGAAGAGCGCCCGTGGCTCCCCGCCCCAGGCCAGGAAGTGGCCGTGGCAGCGGTGGGTGCTGAAGACGAAGTCGCGCTGGCGGTCCATGGCCCCCACCACGCCCGCGGCGCACGCCTCCTGGCCGATGCTGACGTGGGTGGTGCCCCGCATCCGCCCCTGCCGGAACAGGGCCTGCAGCGTCTCCTCGACCCGCCGGATGAGGGCCATCTGCGTATACAGCTCAACCGCCAGCGCTTCGTCCGCCTGCGCCAATTGCCCGTCGCCCCCCGCCCCGGAAACCGCTGCCAAGCTATGCATGCGCGGGAGCGGCGGTGATGGGGCGGCCCAGCCGCTCCGGCGGCGCCCAGCGTCCCCCGCGCCCCGCCCCGGCTGGCATGTTGGCATGCCGCATTGCCCCGCCGCATTGCCGTGCTGCATTTCCGCGCTTCATTTCCATGGTTCAATGGAGCGGAGGGGGCGGTGGCCTGTGGCCGAGGTCGTGATCGTCGGCGGGGGCGTGGTGGGCGTCTCCATCGCCTACCACCTGGCCAGCCTGGGTGCGCGCGACGTGGTCCTCCTGGAGCGCGAGCCTGTCCTCGGCAGCGGCTCGACGTCGCGCAGCGCCGGCGGCATCCGCCTGCAGTTCGGCACCGCCGCCAATGTCCGCCTCTCGCAGTGGAGCCTGGACTTTTTCAAGCGCATGCGCGAGGACCTCGGCGCCGACCCCGGCCTGCGGCAGGTCGGCTACCTCATGCTGGTGGCGGACGCGCGGCACTGGTCGGACCTGCTGGCCAACGTGCGCATGCAGCGGGACCTGGGCGTGCCAGTGCAGGCGCTGACCCCCGGCGAGGTCGCCGCCCGCTTCCCGTACGTCGACGCCGCGGATCTGGCGGGCGCCACCTTCTGCCCCGAGGACGGCTACGCCGATCCCCACGCCGTGGTGCAGGGCATGGCGCGCCAGGCCAGGCGGCTGGGCGTGGTCATCCGCACGGGCGCGGAGGTGACCGGCCTGCGGGTCGCCGGCGGGCGCATCGCCGGGGTCGACACCGCCGACGGCCAGCTGCCCGCCCGCGTGGTCGTCAACTGTGCCGGACCCTCCGCCGGGACCGTCGGCCGCATGGCGGGCGTCGACGTGCCCGTGCTGCCGTACCGGCGGCAGGTCTATGTGACGGCGCCGTATCCCGGCCTGCCGGGAGACATGCCGATGGTGATCGACTACGACACGGCGTCCTACGTCCGGGGCGACGGGGGCGGCCTGCTGATGGGCGCCTCCGACCCCGCGGAGCCGTCCAGCTTCCGCATGGACCCGGACGACGCCGGGGTGCTGCTCCTCGGCCGGACCATCATGCGCCGCGTGCCCCTGCTGGCCGAGGTGCAGATCGTCCGCAGCTGGGCCGGCCTCTACGAGGTCAGTCCGGACGAGAACCCGGTGCTCGGCCCCGTGCCCCAGCTGCCGGGGTTCTTTGTGGCCAACGGCTTCAGCGGCCATGGCTTCCAGCACGCGCCGGCCGTGGGGCGGGTGCTGGCCGAGATGATCCTGGGCCTGCCGCCCTCCATCGACGTCGGCACCCTGGACCTCGCCCGGTTCCGCGACGGCCGCCCCATCCGCGAAAACGCCGCGATCTGAGCACGCCGCGCCGCGACTTGGCCGTCCCGCCCGTGCGATGGGTCCACACGGGCAGGTGCGAACGGCGGCGTCGCAGTGCCCGTTGGGCCACCGCGGCCCGCACCGTCCCATGCTAGGTTCTGGGTGGAGGGTACCCCTCCGCCCGGAGCGCCGCCGACGGCGCGCACCGGGGCGTGGAAGGAGGCTGAAGCCGATGGCAGGGGCAGCGCCGGAACCCTTCGCGATCCCCAGCCCCGTGGCGTGCAGCGACGGACCCTGCGGCGAGCTGGTCCGCGTCGTGCTCGACCCGGTGGCCAGGACGGTCACCCATCTGGTGATCGAGCCGCGCCACCCCGATGGCCCCGCCAAGCTCGTGAGCCTCGACCTGGTGGTCGGCACGGCCCGCGTGATCCGCCTGCGCTGCAGCCGCAAGGAGCTCGATGCGCTGGAGGACGTGCGGGAGGTCGATTTCGTCCAGCCAGGACCTGACGACTCCGACTACGGTCCCGAGCACAGCTACACCTGGCCCTACTACGGACTGGCGTACGGCGGCATGGGCACCGCCGGCATGGGCTCCCTCGAGCCGCCGTCCCGCCCGCACCAGCCCCACCGGGTGAGCCACGACCGCATTCCCCTTGGCGAGGTCGAGGTGCGGCGCGGCGAGCGCGTCTTCGCCCAGGACGGGCCGATCGGCCACGTCCAGGGCCTGGTGATCGACCCGGCCGACCACCACGTGACCCACGTGCTGCTCCAGGAGGGCCACCTCTGGGGCACGCGGGAGGTCGCCATCCCCATCCGGTCCGTGACGGGGATCGAGGACGGCATTCGCGTCGACCTCACCAAGGAGGAGATCGCGGCCCTGCCGCCCGTTCCCATCGACCACCCGGGCGCTGCGGGCGGTTCGTGACGGCGGGCGCCGTACGGCGCCCGCCCCCAAATGACCGCCTTCAGGCCCGCTCCGCCACGGCGGCGATGCAGGCTTGGATGCCCGCGCCCCCGGTGCGGCTAGCCGCGCGGTCCCCCCGCCACGTAGACGACCTGGCCGGTCACAAACGACGACTGCTCGGAGCAGAGGAAGGCGATCACGTTGGCCACGTCCTCGGGCTGGCCGACGCGGCGCAGGGGCGTGCGCGCGGCTGCGTCCTCCTTCATCTTGTCGAAGTCGACGCCGACGCGCTCCGCGGTCGCCCGCGTCATCCGCGTCTCGATGAAGCCGGGCGCCACGGCGTTGACGTTGATGTTGAACGGGCCGAGCTCGATGGCCAGGGTCCGGGCCAGGCCCTGCAGCCCGGCCTTGGCCGTCGAGTAGTTGGCCTGGCCGCGGTTGCCGAGGGCCGAGGTGGACGAGATCAGCACCATCTTGCCGTACTTGGCCGCCACCATGTGCTTCTGGGCGGCGCGGCAGGCGTAGAACGTGCCCTTGAGGTGGGTGTCGATCACCAGGTCCCAGTCCTCGTCGGTCATGCGGAAGAGCAGGTTGTCGCGGGTCAGCCCGGCGCAGGTCACCAGCAGGTCCAGCCGCCCGAAGTCGGCGACGGCGCGGTCCGTGAGCGCCTCGACGGACGGACGGCTCGTGACATCGCACGCCACGCCGACGGCCCGGCCGCCGGAAGCGCGGATGGCCGCGGCCACCTCGTCGGCCGGTCCCTGGTCCAGGTCGGCGACCGCCACCGCGGCGCCGGCCTGCGCCAGCCGCTGCGCCGTCGCCGCGCCGATCCCCCTGCCGCCGCCCGTCACGACGGCCACGCGCCCGCTCAGATCCATGCGCGATCCCTCCTCCGAACTACTTCCGAACTACTTCCGAACTACTTCCGAACTACTTCCGAACTACTTCAGCCGAAAGCGCAGCACCCCGCCGTTCCCGTCCACGGCCACCTGGCCCCGGGACTCCATCAGGTCGAGGTGGCCGACGACCTCCGAGATGCCGAGGTAAACGGCCCGCCCCCGCAGCTGGGGGAAGAGGGCGCCCGACACCTCCAGCGCCGTCAGCGGCCCCGCCGCCAGCGCCTCCGCGATGCGGGCGCAGCGCTCGTCCTGCTCCGCGAAGCGCCTGTCGATCAGCGCACGGTGCCCCCGGAACGGCGCCCCGTGCCCCGGGTAGACCATGTCCGCGGGCAGCGCGCGCACGCGCAGCAGGTGCTCCCGGTACTGCAGCAGCGTGCGCGGCCGCCCGGCGAGCCCCGGCGGCGGCGCCTCCACGAAGGCGTTCGCGGAGATGTCCGGCAGCAGGTGGTCGGAAGCCATCAGGTCTCCCGAGCCCCGGTCGAAGAGGCACATCTCCGTCTGGCTGTGCCCCGGGGTGTAGAGCACCTCCCACAGGGCACCGCCGGCCTGGATCCGGTCGCCGTCCTCCACCCACCGCACCCGTCCGGGATCCAGGGCAAATGGCGGCTCGGGCCGCCGCGCCGACCAGAGGGCGAGGTCGGCCTCCGCCACGCCCGCCTGCCGCAGAAAGTCGAGCAGGAAGGCCGCCTGGCGGGACTGCTCCCCTTCACCGCCGCAGAGTCCGGCCTCCGCGCTCCTATGGGCCACCACCGCGATGCCGGGGGCGGCAGCCAGCACGGCCGCCAGGTTGCCATGGTGGTCCCAGTGCAGGTGGCTCAGGACGATCTGCTCAAGGTCGCCGAGGCTCACGCCAGCCGAGCGCATCCCGTCGGCCAGGGCGTCCTGCGCTTCCGGGCGCTCGGTGCCGCAGTCGAGCAGGGTCAGGGGCCTCCCCGCGAGCAGGTATGCGTTGACGTGGCCCTCCGCGAACGGTGTGGGGATGATGAAGCGGTGGACGGACGTGGGTGCGCCGCCTCCTGACCGGGAAACGTTCGACCTGACGGTCGGTAGGGCCTTCTTGCGGCGCGGGGCCGCTGGTCAGGGCAGCCGGCGGCCCCGGAGGCTCCGTGCGCTTTCCGCCAGGGGCCAGGTGGGGCGGGCCGCCGGCCCCCGCCCCGCCGCCCCGCCGCTTGACCCGATCCTGGCGCGGCTTCGGCCTGCTTCGCTCCGGCCGCTTCGCGCTCTAGGCTCGCGTCATCCGGAACCCAGCCCGCGCAGGAAGAAGTCGGTGTAGGCGGCGCTGATCGCCTCCGGCGTCAGGCGCCCGCCGGGCGCATACCAGCGGTGGATCCAGTTGCAGGCCCCCAGGATGGCGAAGGTCGCCATCTTGGCGTCGACGGCGCGGAACTCGCCCGAGGCGATTCCGCCGGCGATCACCGTCTCGACCAGGTCCGCGTAGCGGCGGGTCAGGCCGCGGATGACCTCGCGCTGCTCCGGCTGCAGGGCGCCGCTGTCGCGCAGCAGGGTGACGGTGCCCACGTCGTCCGACTGCATCAACACGTGGGCCTGCACCGCCCGCCGCAGCTTCTCGGCCGCCGGCAGCTCGCTGCCCACGATGTCCTCCAGCCGCCGGTCGTACTCGGAGATGGTGTCGAGGGCGATGCGGTAGAGCAGCTCCTCCTTGCTCGCCAGGTAGTGGTAGAGGCTGCCCTTCTGCAGCCCGACGGCGTCCGCGATGTCCTGCATCGAGGTCGCGTGGTAGCCCTTGTCCCGGAAGAGGGCCAGGGCCGCCCCGACGATCTCGCGCTCCTTGCCCGAGCCGGTGGCCGGCACGGTCCATCTCCTCACCGGCGCCCAGGCGGCGCCCCGCATGATGCCACGGGCGGCGGCGGCTGCCGCCGCCCGCGGGGATGCCCTCAGGCCGGCCGGAACAGGGGCAGGGCGACCTCGCCGTGGTCCTCCCACGCCACCCGCACCCGCATGCCGACCTGCATGTCACGCCCCGGGTCGTCCAGGCCGATCACGTTCGAGTAGATGCGGAACCCCTCGTCCAGGTCGACCAGGGCCAGCACGTACGGGACCTGCGTGCTGAAGAAGGGGTGGCCGTTCTGGCGCACGATGGTGTAGGTGTAGACGCTGCCCTCGCCGCGCGAGACGCGGGAGTCCAGCTCGCGGCTGCCGCACTTGGTGCAGTGACCGCGCGGGTAAAAGACCACGCTGCCACACGCGCGGCAGGTCTGGTAGCGGAGCTCATGGGCCGCCGTGGCGCTCCAGAAGGCCTGGGTGTCGGGCTCGGGGAAGCTCGGCAGCGGTCGGCTGGCATCCGGCATGGTCGTCAGTCCCTCCCCAAAACGATGGTGGCGCCCGCGTGCCGGCCGCCCAGTTGCCCCCCGTTGCCGTGGGCCACGGCTAGGGCGGCGCCCGGCACCTGCGAGGTGGAGTCCCCGCGCAGTTGGCGCGTGGCTTCGATCAGCAGGAAGATGCCGCGCATGCCGGGGTGGTTGCTGGAGAGGCCGCCGCCGTCCGTGTTCAGGGCGGGCTTGGTGCCGGAGTCGAAACGCAGGCGGCCGCCCTGGACGAAGGCCCCGCCCTCGCCCTTGCCGCAGAAGCCCACGTCCTCCAGCAGCGTCATGACGGTGATGGTGAACGAGTCGTACATCATGGCGATGTCGCACTGGCCCGGCCGTACCCCGGCCTGCGCGAAGGCCAGCGGCGCCGACTGCGCGCCGGCGCTGACGGTGATGTCCCGCCCGTTCTCGCTATAGCCCACGGCCTCGCCGGCGCCCAGGATCCACGCTGGCTTGTGCCGGCAGCCGGCGGCGACCTCCGGCGCGGCGATGACCACGGCGCCGCCGCCGTCGGAGATCATGCAGCAGTCCAGCAGGTGCAGGGGGTCGGCGATCATCCGCCCCTTGACCACGTCCTCGACCGTGATCTCGCGCACGTCGCGGAAGCGCAGGTCGGTCATGGCCTTGACAGCCTCCGGGTTGCGCATGGCGTGGGCCCGGGTGACGACGGCGATCTCGGCCAGCTGCTCCGGGGTCGTGCCGTACTGGTGCATGTGCCGCCGCGCCACCAGGGCGTAGCTGGCGATCAGGGTCTGGCCCCAGGAGACCTCCATGTTGCGCAACGGGCTCGACCCGCCCCCGGCGCGGCCGCCGCCCGTGCCGATGGCGCGCGAGTCGCTGCGCGCCGTGGAGCCGTAGGTGAGCAGGGCGACCTTGGCGCGGCCCGCCCCGATGTCCCGCTTGGCGTGCGAGGCGTGGAACTCGTACGATGAGCCGCCCATGGCCGTGGTGTCCAAAACCCGGGGGTGGATGCCGAAATACTCGGCCAGGGCCATCCCGGTGGTGTCGCCGGCCTCGCTTGCGTCGTACAGCGCGTCGACGTCGCTCCACTTCAGGCCGGCGTCCGCCAGGGCCCGCTCGGCCGAGGCCGCCTTGATCTGGGCCGACGTCATGCGGCCCTCGACGTTGCGCAGCGGGAACTCGTGGATCCCGACGATCGCGGCGTCCCGTTCCTTCAGCGCCATGGCTCAGCTCCTCTCGGGCGTTGCTTGCCGGTTACTCCGAGTCCACCGCGGCCGGTTCCAGGTCCACGAGCGCGTCCAGGGCGAGGACCCCGCGCCCGGCGGCGCGCACCAGCAGGGGGTTGACGTCGATGGCGCGCAGCCGCGGCCCCAGTGCGGCGGCCATCTCACCCACGGCCACCAGGGCCGCGCTCAGGGCTTCGACGTCCGCGGGCGGCCGCCCCCGCACCCCAGCCAGGATGGTGTGGGCGCGCAGCTCCTCCACCATCGCCCGGGCCTCGACGGGCGGGACGGGCAGCAGGCGGAGGGCGGAATCCCCGAGGGCCTCCACGAAGATCCCGCCGAGGCCGACGACCAGCCCCGGGCCGAACACGGGGTCGACCTGCACGCCGGCCAGCATCTCGATCCCGTCGGCTGCGTGCTCGGCGACCAGCACCCCGCTGATCCGCGCCTCGGGCCGGTGGCGAAGGGCGTTGGCGAGGATGCGGTCATAGGCCGCCGCCACCTCGTCCGGGCTGCGGAGGTCCAGCGCGACGGCCCCCGCCTCGGTCTTGTGCGGCAGGTCGGGGGACACCACCTTGAGCACGACGGGGAGCCCGATCTCCCGGGCCAGCGCCAGGGCGGCTTCCCGGCTCTCCGCCAGGCCCTCGCGCGGGCAGGCCACCCCGAAGGCGGCCAGGAGAAGCTTGGCGGTCGCCTCGTCCAGGGGGCCCCCGGAGCCCGGCAGCGGCGGCAGGGACCGATTCTGCGCGGCTGCTGCCGCCGCCCCGACCGAGGCAAGGCGGCCACGTGCCCGGCTGTGGTCGAGGGCGCTCCGGATGGCGCGCAGGGCGCCCGCGACCCCGCCCAGCACATAGACCCCGTGGCGCCGCACCAGCTCGCGGCCGAAGGGGCTGAGATCCCCCGCCTGGGTGCTGGTCAGCACGACGTGACGCCCGGCGCCGGCCACCAGGCTCCGGTTCTCGGCCATGCGCTGGTCGAGCAGGTGGGGCGCCGGTCCAGGGGATTCCGGCACGGCGGTGACGTTGACGACGACGTCCACCTCGGGGTCCTCCGCCACGACGGCGGTGGCCTTGGTGGCCAGGTCGGGCTGGATGACCACGTAGCCCGTGACGTCCAGGGGGTTCTGGATGGTGGCGAACTCGGGCAGCACCTCCTGCAGGCGGGCGCGGGTGGAAGCCGCGAAGTGCGGGAAGCGCAGGCCAAGCTCCGAGCCAAGGTCGGAAGCCAGGCCGCAGGTGCCCCCCGAGCTCGCGATCAGCCCGATCCGGTCCCCCGGCGGCGGGCCGTAGGCCGCCAGGTAGCCCAGCGTCTCGATCAGGTCCTCCAGGGTGTGGACCTGGACCACGCCGTGCTGGCGGAGCAGGGCCTCGGCGAAGCGGGCCGAGCCGGCCATGGCGCCCGTGTGGGCCAGGGCGACGCGCCGGCCAACCTCGGAGCGGCCCATCTTCAGCACGACGAGCGGCTTTCCCAGCTGGACGGCGCGGTCGGCCACCGCCGCGAACTCCCGGGGGCGGCGGATGCCCTCGAGCAGGGCGCCGAGGACCCTGATCTGCGGGTCCTCGACCATATGGGCCAGGTAGTCCGTGGCGTCCAGCATGGCCTCGTTGCCGCTGCTGATCAGCAGGCCGAGGCCCATCTCGCGCTTCTGCATGGCCCGCAGCACAGGCAGCAGCAGGGCGCCGCTCTGGAGGACGGCGCCGATGGGGCCGGGCCGGCTCGGCTCGACCATGGTCAGGGCGTACGCCGCCACGCCGGCGTTGGCGTTGATGTAGCCGAGGCAGTTCGGCCCGCAGAGCGCCACGTCGTGCTCGGCGAGGTAGGTGCTGAGGCGGTGCTGGGCGGCCGCGCCGGCTTCCCCCATCTCCGCGAAGCCGCTGGTCAGCATGACGATGGCGTGCACACCTTTGGCGACGCAGTCGCGCGCCGCGATCTCGGCGATGGCCGTCGGCACCATGACGTAGGCCAGGTCGACCTCGCCGGGAATCGCCTCCGCCGAGGGGTGGCTGACCTGCCCGAACTCGGTCTCATGGCGCGGGTTCACCATGTGCACGGGCCCCGTGAAGCCCTGCAGCTTGAGGTTGTCCACGATCGCGCGCGACCAGCGCGAGGACTCGCTGACGCCGACCAGGGCGATGGCGCGGGGCGCCAGGAGGTGGCGGAGGTCCATTGGCCGTGCCTCCTTCTCAGATCTGGCTGTAGCCGCTGCCCGGGCGGTCGATCCCCAGCCCTCGCCCGGCCGGGATCTGCCCGTATTCCAGCAGCAGTTGCTGGCTGTACACCACGCGGCCGCTGACCTTCTCCCGCGGCTCGCTGGCCAGGATCAGCGCGGCCCTGGCCATGAGCTCCGGCGGCTCCCCGCGGGGGTCATCCAGGCTCGCCACCAGGTGGTGGTATACGGTGCCGGGGGTGGGCACCACCTGGGAAGGCGCCAGCGCGGCCACGACCACGCCATGGCCGTACACCTCCTGGGCCAGGCCCTGGCTGAAGCGCTCAAGCGCCGCCTTCTCGGCACCGTAGAGCGCCCCGCCCCGGAAGGTGCCCTCCGCGTAAGGGCCGCGCCCCGGCCCGACGGCCGCGCCGGAGGAGATGTTGACGATGGCGCCCGCGCCCCTGGCGATCATGTCGGGCAGCACCAGGTGGCTGAGCAAGAACGGGGCGTGCACGTTGACGGCGAACGAGCGCTCCCAGCGGCGGTACGGCATGTCGACCACGGGCTGGTAGTAGGTGAGGGCGGCGTTGTTGACCAGCACGTCGCAGGGGCCGTATGCCGCCCGCACGTCGGCCACCAGCCGCTCGCAGTCAGCCTCCTCGGCCACGTTGCAGGTGAAGGCGCGGGCCTCGTGGCCGCCCTGGCGGATCGTGGCGACGGTTGTCTCCAGCGAGCCGGGGAGCGGGTGCTCGCCCTCGCGCAGGGTCCGTGCCGCGCAGGCCACCCGGGCCCCCTCGGCCGCGAAGAGGCCGGCGATGGCCGCGCCGATGCCGCGGCTGGCGCCGGTGACGATGGCCACCTTTCCGTCCAGCTTGCCCATGGTCAATCCCAGCTTCCGACGCGGGCGTAGCCCCGCAGCAGGTTGCGGGCGATGGCGCGCTTCTGGATCTCGTCGGTGCCCTCGAAGATGCGGTAGACGCGGACCTCGCGGTACAGGCGCTCGATGGGCAGCTCCTGCGTGTAGCCCATGCCGCCGTGAAGCTGCAGGATGCGGTCGCAGACCCGGTTGACCATCTGGGCCGCGGCCAGCTTGGCCATGGAGGCCTCGTGGCGGATGTCCAGGCCCTGGTCCTGCTTCCAGGCGGCGTGCAGCACCATCCACTTGCAGGACTCGATCTCGACGGCCGAATCGGCCAGCATCCACTGGATGGCCTGGTATTCGGCGATGGGGTTGCCGAACGCCACGCGCTGCTGGGCGTAGTCGATCCCCATCTGCAGCAGGCGCTCGGCCTGGCCGATGGCGCGGGCCGGGATGGTGACGCGGCCGGCCCCGATCCAGGACATCGCCAGGCGGAAGCCGTAGCCGACCTCGCCCAGGACGTTCTCCGCCGGCACGCGGACGTTGTGGAAGGTGAGGCGCGCCGGGCCCCAGGTGCCCATGGTGGGCACGAAGCGCGACTGCCAGCCCATGGCCCGGTCGACCAGGAAGGCGGTGATCCCGCCGCGCGTCCCCTTCTCGCGGTCGTTGACGGCGAAGACGATGGCGAAGTCCGCCTCGTTGCCGTTGGTGATGAAGATCTTCTCGCCGTTCAGCACCCAGTCGCCGCTCGGATCCAGGGTGGCGGTCATGCGGATGTTGGTGGCATCCGAGCCCGCCGTCGGCTCCGTGAGGGCGAAGCAGCTGCGCCGCTCGCCCTCCAGGGTCGGGATCAGGTAGCGCTCCTTCTGCCGGTCGTTGGCCAGGAAGAGGATGTTGTCGGCGCGGCCGGGGAACTGGAAGCTGACGAGGCAGCGCCCCATCTCCATGGCGATCATGGCGTTCAGGACCGTGCTCAGGTCGGCGCCGCCATACTCCTTCGGCGTGGCGATGCCCCAGAGGCCGAGGTCCTTGGCCTTGTGCTGGAGGCGGCGCGTGGTCGGCTCGTCCGGGAATTCGTGGCCGCGACCGGCGAGATGGGCCTCCTGCTGGGCGCCCTCCAGGGGCGTGAGCTCGGTGCGGATGAAGTCGCGGACCGTCTCCAGGATCATCTTCTCTTCGGGGGCAAGGCGGAAGTCCATGGCGGAAGCCTCCCTTTGAACCCGCAATCGCACGGGCGGAACCCGTACGATCCACGGCGGCGGCGGGCAGGAACTCGGTTCCGTCTCGCGGCCCGAAGATCCTGCTCGTGTGGTGTGGGTGAGGGAGGATTCTACCGAACGGTTGGTGCTCCTGCCGCCGGAGGATGAGCGTCCGGTCACGGTTTCGAGGCCGGGGTCTGCCTGGGGACTGCCGGTCGGGGCATGCCGGCCGCCGCGGCCATCGCCGCCCGTCGCCGCCGTCCGGGACGACGACCGGGAGGTGTCCCTGCCCGGGGTCCTCGTCTTACGGGGGCATTTCGCCGGGCGCGCGTCCGAGCCACGTCGACGTCGTCGACGTGGCTCGGAGAGCACGGGCGGGCGACGGGCATACCGCGAAAAGTGCGCCGCCGGGACGCAGAAAGCCCGCGCGCGGCGCGCGGTGGGTTCGGGTCATAAGCCTTATGGATCCGTGGCCGAGCTCCGCGCCGAACTCAATGGCGAAGAGATCGCGGCAGAAGTCACGGCACTCGGCGAAGCGGCCCGAGGCCGCCTTCGGCACGATGCGCGGCACCCGCAGACCGGGTTCCCCCGCCACCTTCGGCCGCGGGGGAGGATCCCGGGTGGCTCCCACGAAGTTTTCGCGCAGCGGACCATGGACACACGTGAGGCATTCCCACCCCGGGGGGACCGCTGATGCCCGGACCGCTGCATGGCGTGCGCGTCCTCGAGTTCTCCGAGATCCTGGCCGGTCCGTTCGCGGGAATGCTGCTCGCAGACCTCGGGGCGGACGTCATCAAGGTCGAGCCGCCCGCTGGCGAGCCCTGGCGTCACCAGTGGGGCAGCCAGGTGGCACCGGCCGAGAGCCGCGGCTTCATCGCCCTGAATCGCGGCAAGCGCGACCTGCCGCTGAACCTGCGTGCGCCGCAGGGCCGGGAGGTCGTCTACCGCCTGGTGCCGCAGACCGACGTGGCCATCATCAACTACCGGCCCGACACGCCCGCCAACCTGGGCATCGATTACCCGACGCTCAGGGCGATCAACCCGCGGCTGATCTATGTCTCGGCCACGGCCTTCGGCAGCGAGGGGCCGGGGCGGCACCGGCCCGGCTACGATCTCGTGCTCCAGGCGATGACCGGCGTGCTGGCGGCGGACGGCAAGACCGACGCGGGCATGGTGCCGCGCCCCGTCAGCCCGGCCGTGATCGACATGGCCACCGGCTACGTCATCGCCTGGGCCGTCTGCGCCGCCCTCTACAGCCGCGAGCGCACGGGGCAGGGACAGCTTGTCGAGTTGAGCATGCTCGGCTCCGCCCTCGGCCTGCTGGCCTCAAGCCTGGTGGGCCTGCCCGACGTGCCTGGCCCGGTTGCCAGGGAGGGTCTGGCCGAGCGCCTGCGGCAGGCCCGCGCCTCCGGGCTGGGCTACCCTGAGCTGCGGCGCCTCTATGAGGAGGGGGCCGGCGGGACGCGGCGCGCCAACGCCTACTACCGCTGCTACCACACCCGCGACTCGGTGATCGCCGTCGCCGCCCTGTCCGATGCCCTGCGGCGCAAGGCGGCCGCGGCGATCGGCGTCGAGGATCCCCGGCTGGCCGAGGGATCCGCGCCCAGGAGCGGGCCGGAGGCGGACGCCATTGCGGAGGCGGTCGCGGCGCGGGTCGAGGACCGGATGCGCCAGCGGACCACGGAGCAGTGGCTCGCGGCCTTCGACGCCGCGGGCGTGCCGGCCGGCCCAGTCCGCTTCCCCGACGAGCTGCTGGACGACCCCGACGTGGTGGCCAACGGGCTCGCCATCGAGGTCCGGCATGCCGCCGCCGGCCGGGTGCGCATGGTCGGGCCCCTGCTGCGCATGAGCGCCAGCCCGCCTGCCGTGACGCGGGCCGCCCCCACGCTCGGGGAGGGCGCGCCCGCAATCCTGGCCGAGCTGGGGTACAGCCTCACGCAGGTCGAGGCCCTGCAGGCGTCCGGGGTTCTTGGCG
>JAJYVM010000503.1 GCA_021792015.1 Bacillota bacterium
CAGCGAAACATAGAAGAGCCCGTTGCTTCGCACCCAGACCCCGTGCCCGGCCAGGGCGCCGGCGAAGGCCGCCATCCGCGCCGCATCCGCCTGCAGACCCTCGCGCCAGTCATACGGATCGGTCAGGTCGAAGCCGAGGTCGCCGCTGCCCACCAGGTGCACCCGCTCGTGCAGTCGCATGCGCTCAGCCCACCGTTCCCAAGAGATCCGCCGCCTCCGCCACGCTCACCCGCCGCGCCGGGGCAGGCGCGGCCAGCGGGTCGCGCAGGCCGGATCCCGTCAGAATCGCCACACAGACCTCGTCGCGGCCGAGCAGGCCCAGCCGCCGCGCCGCAGCCGCGGCCGGCAGCACCACGCCCGAGGACGGCTCGGCCAGCAGGCCGACGCCGGCGGCCAGGCGGGCCTGCCCCGCCAGCGCGTCCGCATCGGACACGGTCAGCACGGCACCTCCCGTCAGCCGCAGCGCCGCCAGCGCCTCCTCGGAATCGGGCGGCACGGCGTGGTGGAGGTTGATGGTGAGCACGGGCTCGCTCTCCGGCAGGCCGAGCGCCTCGATCTCCCCGATGGTGGAAAGGCCCCGCCGCAGGGCGATCTCCAGCGCGTTGTACCGTTCATGCTGCACGCCGAGCATCCGGGGCAGGCGGTCAAGCCCGTGCCGGCGGGCCAACTCCTGAAACCCGCGGGCGATGGCGGCCAGCGTCCCGCCGCCGCCAATCGGTACCATGACGGCGTCGGGAAAGCCGCCGAGCTGCTCCCAGAGCTCGTAGGCGATCGTCTTGGGACCCTCGGACTGAAACGGGTTGGCGCGGCGGAAGGTGGTCACGTGGTGCCAGCCGGCGCCGGCGGCCCGCTCGAGGACCGGCAGGATGGCCTCGAACGGGCCCGTGACCTCCAGCACACGGGCGCCGCGCAGGGCCATCAGGCTCGAGCGGATGGCGGGGACGCCCTCCGGCAGCAGCACCGTGCATTCGATCCCGGCCCGGGCGGCGTAGGCGGCCGCCGAGATGCCGGCGCTGCCGGTGCTGGCCAGGACGGCCCGCCGGATCCCCCGCTCGCGGGCGATGGTGAAGGCCACCGACATGGCCCGGTCCTTGGCCGAGCCGGTCGGGTTGCGGGTCTCGTCCTTGAGGAGCAGGGGTGCGCCGTCGAGGTCGGCGGCCGCCACCAGCGGCGTCATGCCCTCGCCAAGGCTCACGGCTCCCTCGGGCCGGGCCGCGGGCAGCCAGGCGGCGTACCGCCACATCGTGCTCTGCAGGCTGGGCCCGAGGGGTCTGGAGGGGGGCTCGCCGTCGTAGACGAACTCCGCCGGGCCGCCGCAGCGCGTGCAGAACCCCGGCTCGCTGACGGCCGACCCATCGCACGCGGGACAGACAAGACGCATCGCCCGCTTCTCCTCCACCCGGGAAGGCGTATGATGCGCAATTCGCCGGGCTGGGGGCGGGATCCCGCTGCCCGTTGCGGGTGAGGGCAACCGCACCACGCCAAGACGGCGGCTGCCGGCACGCGGTCGTGCCGGCAGCCGATCCTTCCCGGGACGGGACAGGCGGGACCGCCGCCCAGGCCTCAGGACTCGGCCTGGACCTCGATCAGCCGCGGACGGGCCTCCGGCGCCTTGGGCAGGCGCACGCTCAGGCGGCCGTCGGCGAAGGAGGCGCTGACCTCCTCCCGCGCGACCGGCAGCGGGAAGGTGATGGCGCGCGTGAACTCGCCGTTGACGAGCTCGCGCAGCAGCGGCGTGGCCCCCTCCGGAGCATCCGCGAGCCGGTTGGCGCGAATGACCAACTCGGTCGCCCGCATCTCAACCTGAACGTCCTGGGCCCTGATGGCCGGCAGGGCGGCCTGAACCAGGTAGGCCTCGGGCGTCTCGTACACATCGACCGCGATTGGGGCGGCTGCGATCCCGGCGGGGAAACCGGCCCCCAGCAGACCGGCCACCCGCGCCTGCATATCATCGACCTGGAGCATCGGATCCCAACGAACCAGCGACATCGCAGATCACCTCATCCCGTGATCGGATTTGTGTGCAGAGCGGGGCTCGGATCGGT
Source organism: Bacillota bacterium (assembly GCA_021792015.1). Taxonomy (GTDB): domain Bacteria; phylum Bacillota; class Sulfobacillia; order RBS10-35; family JAJYVM01; genus JAJYVM01. The sequence continues at coordinate 2,046 of JAJYVM010000503.1, forward strand.
TCGCACAACGGATCAGGCCGCCTTGGACCGCTTGGGCGCCGAGCTCTCCGGCCGCTCGCGGCCGAGCAGCGACCAGAGCGCCAAGGCGGCGACCGCCAGGCCCGAAACCGCGACCGCGTAAGTCTCCGCGGCGCCCCGCAGGGCAAACGCGGCCGCGATCAACCAAAGGCCCAGGACGAGCGAGAGCGAGCTGCGCCAGACCATCACCACCCCCCCTTCCAGCCGTCATGCTCTTTCCAGGCCTTAAGATAGCGGGTCGGCGAGAAATGTCAAGATAGGTCAGAAACCTGCCGCCGGTCCGACGCCCACCGGCCGGGTGCCGGGCGATCGGGTCGGAAGGGGGCCTCCCACCCGCCGTCGCCCCCCCGACCCGACGTGCCGTGCGGCATGCGGCGGTTCGTCAAGGGGTCAGAAGCACCCCGAGACCCTCGGCCAAGCGCGTGGGGCCCCGACGCCGCCGATGCGCGGAGTCCAGGGCCCGGCTCAGCGCGCCGCGGGCCCGGCGCCAATGCCCTTGCGAGTCCTGGCCCGGCTCTGGCCTGCCACTGCCGTGGCCAAGCGCCCAAAGCGCGCGCCCGCCGGTCCGGGTGGGCCCTTCCTGCATGCAGAGACGCGCCCGCGGTCGCCGCCGCACCCGTCCGTCCAGGTCGCGGCAGATGCTGGGCGTCGCCAGGGCGGTGTGCGCCGGCCAGCCGCACAGGCGGGCTCTCAGCAGCGCCATTCGCGCATGCATGCGCTGCCCGCT
>JAJYVM010000504.1 GCA_021792015.1 Bacillota bacterium
TCACCATCACGGCGGGCTTCACGCCGAGGTGCTCACGCGCGAAATAGAAACAGGGGGTTACGCAAAGGCCGATGTCCACGACGTCGCAGCCCGCGGCGCGCAGCCCGTCCGCCGCGGCCGCGGCCAGGGCCGGCGATGAGCGGCGGTTGTCGCGGCCGAGGATGACGCTGCCGCTGCCTCCGGCCGCCCGTCCGAAGGCCAGGCCCAGCAGCCGCGCGAACGCCGGCGTGATCTCGCTGTCCGCTTTGCCTCGGATGTCGTATTCGCGGAAAACGTGCAGCGGTACGGCCATGGGCGTCGCCTCCCGTCGAATTCCTTCGCCCCTTCTGCATTTGCGCCCTGCAGGAAGCAGGAGGTGGCGAATTTCGCCGCGAATGCGGCGTTGGTTTTCCCAACAAAGTGAGGTGGCTCTGTGCGGGGCTTGATGGCGGGGGTTCTGATCGGGGCCATTCTGGCGCTGTCCTATCCTGCGGCGGCGAGCCAGCTGAGCACCTATCAGGCCAGGGAGGCGCAGGTCAACAGCGCCCTCCAAAGTGCCCAGGCCCAGTACAACCGGGCCCAGCTCGAATACTCGGTCGCGCACCAGGAGCTCGTCAACGTCGAGAACCAGATCGCCACGGTCAACGCGGAGATCCAGAAGCTGCAGGGCCAGATCGCCGCCGACCAGAAGCACTCCGACCAGCTCCAGGCGCAGATCACGACCACCAAGCAGAAGGTGGCCCAGGACCAGCAGCGGTCGAACTCGGGTCTGGTCCTGCTGCAGCAGCACGGCACGACGTCCTTTTTGGCCGTCATCCTCGGCGCGACCAGCTTCACCGACTTCCTCACGCGCCTGCAGTTCCTGTCGCGGATCTGGGCCAGCGAGATGTCCCTGCTCAAGCAGACCCAGGCCGCCCAGGCGCAGCTGCAAAGCCAAGAGGCCAGCCTCACCGCCACGCTGCACCAGCTGCAAACAATCCAGGCGCAGGCCAACGCCAAGCGCCGGGCCCTGGAGGCGCAGCAGGCCTCGGCCAACGCGGCGCGCCAGCGGGAGGCCCAGGCCGAGGCGGACGCCGCCTCCGCGATCACCTCCCTGACGCGGCAGAAGAACGGCATCATCGCCGCCATCAACGCCCTGCTGGCGCAGATCCGCGCCGGCCGCATCAACTGGAGCCAGGTCATGGCCATCGTGGACCAGCTGGCGCAGAAGTTCGGGATCGACCCCAAGCTGGTGGAGGCCATCGTCATCGCCGAATCCGGCGGCAACTCGACGGCCAAGAGCTCGGTCGGCGCCGAGGGCCTCATGCAGCTGATGCCCGGCACGGCCGCCGGCCTCGGGGTCACCAATCCCTACGATCCGGTCCAGAACGTGCAGGGCGGGATCACCTACCTGCTGGAGATGCTGCAGCTCTTCAAGGGCAACCTGTCACTCGCCATCGCCGCCTACAACGCCGGGCCCGGCGCCGTGGAGAAGTACGGGGGCATACCGCCCTACGCGCAGACGCAGAATTACGTGCGTGAGGTCCTCAACCTCTACCAGCAGGGCAAATGAACTGGTTTGAGGACCTGCGCGTCGGCCAGCGCTGGCTGAGCCCCGGCCGCACGCTGACGGCGGACGAGATCCACGACTTCGCCGTCCGCTACGACGCGCAGTTCCTGCACATCGACGCCGAGGCGGCAGCGGCCGGCCCCTTTGGGGGCATCATCGCCTCCGGCTTCCACACGCTGGCCGTGGCCTGGGCGCTCTTTCTGCAGACGGGCGCCATGGGCGAGAGCAGCCGCGGCGGCATCGGCATGGACGAGGTGCGCTGGCTGCTGCCGGTCCGCCCGGGCGACACCCTGCGGGTCGAGACCGAGGTCGCGGAGCTCGGCACGCCCAGGCGCGGGCGCAGCCGCATCGTGCTAGCGCACGCGGTGAGAAACCAGCGCGGGGAGACCGTGCTGACCTACCGCACGCTCGGGCTCATCGCCACGAGGCCCTCGTAGAACAGGCAGAGCGTCAACAGCCCACGGTCGAAGTTGCTCAGGGTGAAGAACTCGTTGGGGGCGTGGAAGCGCTCGCCGTTGAGGCCGAACCCGATCAGGACCACCGGCGCGCCCAGGATCCGCTGCAGCATCGGCACGACGGGGATCGAGCCGCCCATGCCGGCGAAGACGGGCTCCTTGCCATAGGCGGTGGCCATGGCGCGGGCCGCGGCCTGCATGGCCGGGTGGTCTCTGGGTGTCATGGCTGGGTCGCCGCCGCCCTGCCGCTCCACCTCGACGGTGGCCGTCGGCGGGCATAGGCGGCGCGCATGCGCCGCCACCAAATCCGCGATCTGTTCGGGGTCCTGGTCCGGCACCAGCCGGCACGAGATCTTCGCGTGGGCGACGCAGGGGATGACCGTCTTCGTGCCCGCGCCCTGAAAGCCCCCCCAGACCCCGTTCAGCTCCAGGGTCGGCCGGCGCCAGATGCGCTCGATGATGGTGTAGCCGGCCTCGCCCGTGAGGGCCGGGGCACCCACCTCCGCGGCGAAGCCCGCCGGATCGAAAGGCAGGGCCGCGTAGGCGGCGCGCTCTTGCGGGGTCAAGGGCCGCACGGCGTCGTAGAAGCCGGGCACCGTCACGCGGCCCTGCTCGTCGTGCAGGCGGGCGAGCAGCTCGCTCAGCACGTGCAGGGCGTTCGGCGCGGCGCCGCCGTACAGCCCGGAGTGAAGGTCGTTGGCGCCCGTGCGCAGGGTCAGCTCCAGGGTGGCGATGCCGCGCAGGCTCTCGCACAGCGAGGGCGTGTCGGCGCCGAGCAGGGGGTTGTCGGACACGGCGGCGAC
>JAJYVM010000505.1 GCA_021792015.1 Bacillota bacterium
GTGATGCTGGACCCTCGCCAGAGCGATCAGCATCGCCGGGTTGGACTCCGGCGCCGGGGACGGCATCCACGCGGACATCAAGGCCCTCGCGGCTGTGCAGGTCCGGGGGGTGCCGGCGCTGACGGCTGCCCCGCCGCAACACGCCGTCGGTGTGCAGGGGCTGCACCTTCAGCCGGCCGAGCTCGTCGTCGCGCACAGGGGGAGGTGGCACCCGCGGCATCTGCGCCCCTGTGCGACCACGGCGGCCACCGGCACGTCGTGGTCCTCGACGGACAGCCGCTTGGCCACTGGCGGGTGTGGTAGGACGGCCGGGGGATCCAGACGCGGCGCCCCCGGCCAGCGCGCGAGCCAGAGTCGCCCGCGCTTGCGGCGGCCGCTGAGGGCTACGTCCGGTTCCTGCATCAGCGCCAACTTCCCGAAACCTGGTCGCGCTGCGTTGTATCCTATGTGGGACCACTGTACGACCACGTCGTGCCGGGAGGTGGGATGTCCACGGTGGGCACCCCTCTTGCCGGCACGGTCGCCTCCGGCCTGGCTGCCGCCCTCTGCTGGGGCTGCAGCGACTTCAGCGGCGGTCTCGCCTCGCGCCGAGCGAACCCGGCCAGCGTCGTGGTCGCCACTTCCGCGGCGGGCCTCACGCTTCTGCTTGTGCTGGCGCTCATCTGGCACCAACCCCTGCCCAGGCCGGTGGATGTGCTGTGGGCCGGCCTGGCCGGGCTCACGGGAAGCCTCGGGCTGGTCGCGTTCTACACGGCCCTCTCCTCCACGAAGATGGGCCTGGCGGCACCGGTCTCGGCGCTGCTCACCGCCGCCCTGCCCGTGACCTTCGGGGTCTTCACGGCCGGTTGGCCCGCGGCGGCACAGCTTGGCGGCTTTGGGCTCGCCGGGATCGCACTGGTGTTGATCGCCGGTCCCGAGCGAGGGACGGGCTCGGCAAAGGCGCTGGGGCTGGCGATCCTGGGCGGGGCAAGCGGCGGCTGCTTCTTCATCCTCATCAGCCGGATCGGGCCTGCCTCGATCTTCTGGTCATTGACCGTGTCGCGCCTGGTCTCGCTGCCACCGGTGCTCCTGTGGATACACCGCCAACGGGTGCCGCTGCTGCCGGGGCGCGCGACCGCGGGGCTGGCCGTCCTCGCGGGGATCCTCGACGCGGCCGGCAGCGTCTTCTTCGTGGCCGCTGCCCTGAGCGGCCCCCTCGACGTCGCGGCCGTCCTTTCGTCGCTGTATCCCGCGGCGACCGTCGCCCTCGCGGCGCTCGCGCTGCGCGAGCGCGTCAGGCGTCCACAGGCCATCGGCATCCTGCTTGTCCTCCTGGCGGTGACGCTGATCTCGGCCTGAGTGCGGCGCGTGTCGCCCTCTCGCCCACGTTGCGCGTCGTATAATCCCTGCATGGACACCCTTGCCAGAGCACTCACCATCGCCGGGTCGGATTCCGGCGGCGGGGCCGGCATCCAGGCCGACATCAAGACCTTCACGGCCCTGCAGGTCTATGGGATGTCCGCCCTGACGGCCGTCACGGCGCAGAACACCGTCGGCGTGCAGCAGGTGCACCTCCTGCCGGCCGAGCTCGTCGTCGCGCAGATCTACTCGGTGTGCGACGACATCGGGGTGGACGCGGCCAAGACGGGGATGCTGGGCGACCGGGCGATCGTCGAGGCCGTGGCGGTTGCCGTCCGCGACCACCACGTGCCCCACCTGGTGGTGGACCCGGTCATGATGAGCAAGGGCGGGGATCCCCTCCTCCAGCCTGACGCGCAGACGGCGCTCAGGCGCCACCTGCTGCCGCTGGCGGAGGTCGTGACGCCGAACCTCCCCGAGGCGGCCGCACTGCTTGGGCTGGACCACCCCATCGCCACCCTGGACGAGCAGCGCGAGGCGGCCCGCCGCCTGCACGACCTCGGCCCCGGCTGGGTCGTGGTCAAGGGCGGGCACGGCGAGGGCGAGCAGGTGGTCGACGTGGCGTACGACGGGCGGCAGCTTCTTGAGTTGCGGCGGCCGCGGCTGCAGACCCGCCACACCCACGGCACGGGCTGCACCTTCTCGGCGGCCATCGCGGCCCACCTGGCCAAGGGCTGGCCGGTCCCGGCGGCGCTGGAGGCGGCCCGCGACTTCATCCAGTGGGCCATCGCCCACGCGCCCGGCCTGGGGGCGGGCCACGGGCCCACGAACCATCTCTACTTCCTCCGCGAGGTGCGCGCATGAACCTCCGCGAGCGGCTGGCCCTTTACGTCATCACGGACCGCGGCCTTGCGCGCGGCCGCGACGAGGTCGAGATCGCGCGCGCGGCGCTGCGCGGGGGCGCGACGGCCCTGCAGCTGCGCGGCAAGGACCGGGACGCCAGGCCCCTCTGCGAGCTGGGCCGGGCCCTGCTGCTGGAAAGCCGGGCGGCGGGGGCGCTCCTCTTCGTCAACGATCGGCTGGACGTGGCGCAGGCAATCGGTGCTGACGGCGTGCACCTCGGGCAGGAAGACCTCCCCTGCGCGGAGGCGCGCCGCATCGCCGGGCCGGGTCTGCTCATCGGCGTGTCGGCGGAGTCGCCAACGCTCGCGCAAGCGGCGGAGCGCGACGGCGCCGACTACCTGGGCACCGGCGCCGTCTACGCCACGTCCAGCAAGGCCGATGCCGGGGCGCCCATCGGGGTCGCCGGCCTCGCTGCGGTCGTTGCCGCCACCCGCCTGCCGGTGGTCGCCATCGGCGGCATCGGCATCGCCAATGCCGCCCCATGCATCGCCGCGGGCGCCTGCGGCGTCGCCGTCATCTCGGCGGTCGTCGGCGCCGAC
>JAJYVM010000506.1 GCA_021792015.1 Bacillota bacterium
AAGGCGATCAGGGCCGCGGCGAGGTCGCGGAGGTCGTCCGCGTGGTCCCGGATGTGGCGGTCGACGGCGGCAATGTCGCGGTCGAGGTCTGCAGAGCTCAAAGCGGGCGGCGCCCCCTCACCGACGGACTACGCGTTGACGCGCCCTCCGTCCTTCCCCCAGAGTTGGATGCGGGGTGACGGCCGCGGGACGCTCGCTCGACCTCTGGCGCGCCAACGAGGGCACCGCGACCGCGTGCCTGCGCCATCCGTTTCTGCGCGGCATCGCCGACGGCACGCTGCCCAGGAACCGCTTCCTCTTCTACGTGGGCCAGGACGCCTTCTACCTGGACGCGTACGCGCGCGCCTATGCCCTGGCCCTGGCCAAGGCGCCGGACGGCGAGGCCATGCAGGGCTTCCGCGAGCTGCTGGACGGCGCCCTCGGTGAGCGCGCCCTCCACCGCGGCTACGCCGAGCGCTGGGGCGCCGACCTGAACCCGCGGCCCGCACCCGCCACGCTCGCCTACACGGACTTCCTGCTGCGCGTGGCCTGGAGCGAGCCGGCCGGCCACATCGCCGCCGCCATGACCCCCTGCATGCGCCTCTACGCCCACCTCGGCCAATCCCTGCAGGGCAGCACCCGCACGACCAGCCCGTACACCGAGTGGGTGCGCACATACGCGGACGGCGCCTTCGAGCTGCTGGCGCGCCGCCTGGAGGGGCTGCTGGACCGGCTGGACGACGGCACGGTCACGACCGCCGACCACTACCGCCAGGCCATGCGCCTGGAGCTGGCCTTCTTCGAGGCGGCCTGGCAGGGGCAGTGAGGCTTGCGCGCGCGGCGTGTCACCGCCGCGCCATGCGCCTGAAGGTGGCCTGCGCGACGGCGACGGCATCCTCGCCGCAGCGCACGGTCGCCTCCGCGAAGTACAGGGAGCGGGTGGTCTGGATGACGCGCCCGCTCGCCACCAGCCGGCCCGCCCGCGCCGGCAGCATGAAGCGCACGCTCAGCTCGATGGTGCTCATGGATTCCTCCGGCGCCAGCTGCGCGAAGGCCATCGCCATGGCGGCGTCGGCCATGGACGCGATGACCCCGCCGTGCACGACCCCCTGCCCCTGGCGGTGCTGCGGGCCGATGTCGAGCTCCACGTCCGCCTCGCCGGGCGCCTGCCGGCTCATGCGCATGCCGATGTGGCGCCAGTAGTCGGGAATCTGCGGCGTCATGCGTGCCCGCCCTCCGTCCGCAAGCAGCGTACACCGGCCGCGCGGGGGCAGCGATCGAGGCACGGACCGGGTGCCCTGTGCCCTGAGAGGCCGCCAGCGGCCGGCGGTACAATGTTGGACATGCGCCTTGAGCTGGCCGGCACCACCGTGGAGGCCCCGCCGCACCCCGTGTACGGGCCCGTGGGCGCACGCCCCGACCCCGGCTCCCGCCTGCTGGCGGAGGCGGCGGAGGCGGTGGAGACGGAAGCCGCGGCCGCGCGTGCCGGCGCTGTCCTGGCGGTCAACATGGCCCCCGACCCCGCCCTGGCCGTCTGGTCCGCCGCCGGTGCGCCGCTCTGGGTCCAGGACGAGCGGGCGAGCGCCATGGCCTACGCGCGCGCGCTGCTGGCCGCGCCGGGACCCGAGGCTGACCTGCGCCTGGCCGTGGCACCGGAGCTGGCCTTTCCGCCAGAGGGCGCCGTTGTGGCGCTGGTCAACCTGCGCTATCTCTGGGGGCGCCAGCCCCTGCGCGACACGCTTGCGGCGGCGCTGGCCGGGCTACGGCCGGGCGGCCGGCTGCTGCTGGCCGGCGCCAACGACCGCGGCGTGCGCTCGGCGGCGGACGACCTGGCGGCAGCCTCCGGCGCAACGCCGGAGGTCCTCGGCTACGGCAAGGGGCACCGGCTGATCGCTGTCACGCGGCCCACCGCCCGGTCCGCTCACGCGCCCGCACCCGCCCTGACGGAGCCCGTCACCGCAGAGGCCGCCGGCGTCCGCATGCGCCTGCGCCGCGTCCCCGGCCTGTTTGCCGAGGGCCTTCTGGATGCCGGCACGCGGCTGCTGATCGAGACGGTCCCGGCCGCATCCCCGGACCAGGACGTGCTGGACCTCGGCTGCGGCGGCGGTGCCGTGGCCCTCGCGGCGACCCTGCGCCAGCCCCTGGCCCGGATCTGGGCCGTCGACGACAGCCTGCGGGCCGTGCGCGCGGCGGCGGCCAACGCCGAGGCCAACGGCGCCGCCGGCCGGCTGCGGGCCCTGCACGGCGACGGCCTCGACGTCCTGCCGCCCGGACTGCGCCTCGACATCATCGCCGTGAATCCGCCCTACCACTTCGGCGCCATCGCCACCACGGCCCTGGCGGAGCGGTGGCTGCGCGCGGCACCGGACCGCCTGCGCCGCGGCGGGCGCCTCTACGTTGTGTACAACCGCTTCCTGCCCTATCTGCGGGTGCTCGAAGAGGTCTTCGGCCGCGACGCCGCCACCCTGCTGGCGGACGCGGACGGCTACCGCGTGGCCGGGGCCGTGCGGGGATAAGGTTGTGGGGAGAGGTCGGGACCGTCCCGGCGTCGTGTCTCCCGGCACCGCGCCCGCGCCCCGCACGCCCGGTCGCGGCAGGGCGGCTCCCGCCGCTGGTCTGGCGACCCGGCCCCGCTGCCGGTGCGGGCCGTCGACCTCATCGGTGCGTAAACGCAAACCGGCAGTGCATTCAGATGCCGCGACGCGGGGGGAATCCGCGCCGCCGCGACGAATTCTTCACGTACCCTTTACAGGGATATGTTCCTTTGGGGAGGAATCCCATGGAAATGACGCG
>JAJYVM010000507.1 GCA_021792015.1 Bacillota bacterium
CCGCGGCGCCGGCGACCTCTGGTCGACCACGGGCGACCTGGCCCGCTGGGACGAGGCCGTGCTGCGCGGCGAGCTGCTCGACCCCGCCGTCGTCCTCGCCCCGCACGCGGCGACGACGTGGCGGGATCCCAGCCTCACCGACGTCCGCTGCGGCTACGGCTGGTTCCTGGCGGAATGGCGCGGCCGCCGCTTCTGCTACCACGCGGGCGACAACGCGGGCTTCGCCGGCATGAACGCCGTGCTGCCGGAGGACGGCGTGAGCATCGTCCTGCTCTCCGACGAAGAGGGGGATTTGGTGCCGCTCGCGCTGCTCGCGGCATCGCTTGCGTGCTTCGGGCCACCGCAGGACCACGGGTCGACGCTGCATTGAGCCCTGGTTGGCGCACACCGCTGCACCGAGGTTGGCCGGTCGGTGCGGGAACTGGGGCGAAGGCACCCCGCTTGGCCGGGGCCTGTCCCCGGTCGCTGGCGCCCACCGTCCGGGGCCTGGTTGCCGCACCCCGCGCTGCCGACCGGCCCGGGAGCTGGCGGCGGCAAGAAAACGCCCGCTGCGCAGGCAGCGGGCGTGCACGAACGCGCCTCTGCGGCTAGGCCTGCGGTACCAGCGTGTAGCCGGCGTCGTCCACGGCCGCGGCCAGCTGCGCGAAGTCCACCTTGCCCGGATCGAAGGCCACGGTGGCCAGGCCGCGCTCCAGGTCCACGGTGGCCTCGCTCACGCCGGCGACCCCGCGCAGGGCCTTGGCCACGGCCGCCTGGCAGTGACTGCAGGACATGCCCTCCACCTTGAGCGTCTCGGTTTGCATTCCTCACGCCCCCCCCCTCGCCGCCATCATACCCCCTCTGGGTATCGCGCGGCATGGACGGGTCACGCGGGGCGTAGACATGCCGTACGCGCTGCCAGGAGGTGCGGCCAAGTGGTGATTCGCATCAACCGCCGCCGGTTGGCGACGGTGGTCCTCGCGCTGGCCCTGCTCTTTCGCCTGGCGCTGGCGGCGGCCCAGGCGCACGGCAGCCGCGTGGCGCAGGCGGACGGCGGTTCGGCGACGGCGTCCCAGGCCCCGCACGCGACGGCGGCCGCCGGTGGGGGCAGCGTGCCCGTGGCGTCGGCGACGGCTCCGGCGCCCACGGCGTCTCCGGCGCCCACCGCGTCCACGGCGTCCACGCCGCACGCCGCGGAGACGGACCTGCCGGCGACGGACGCGGCCGTGCGGGCGATGCTGAGCATGGCGCCGCCCCACCTGCCGGCGACGGCCGCCGGGCCGACCACCGCCGACCCGCCCCCGCCGGCGGATCTGGCGCGCAACATCCAGGCGGCCGCCACGCAAACGGGGCTGCCGGCCCACCTCATCGCGGCCGTGATCATGGCCGAGTCCAACGGCGATCCGGCCGCCGTCAGCCCGGCGGGCGCGCAGGGGCTCATGCAACTGCTGCCGCCGACGGCCAGCTGGCTGGGAGTGAGCAACGCCTTCGATCCGGCGCAGAACGTCGCGGCGGGCGCCGACTACCTGGCCGGCCTGCTGCGGCAGTACCTCGCGGGTCAGGCGGGGTGCACGGCCGAGGTCGTGCCGTCCGACACCGGCACGGGGCCCTGCCCGTCGCCCCTCATCGAGGCGCTGGCCGCGTACAACGCGGGGCCGCATGCCGTGGCCGTCTACGGCGGGGTGCCGCCCTATCCGGAGACGCAGCGCTACATCGCGCAGGTGCTGGCGAACTTCGCCGCCTACAGCGCCTCGTGACGGGCGGGCGGCGAGCCGGGGGCGGCGAGCGGGCTGGGAAGGAAGGCGGCAAGGGGGCCGGAGAGAGGGCCCGGCGCGCGGCCGCGGCCCGACCAGCAGCGCTCGCAGGTGCCGAAGAAGTCGACCGTGTGGGTGCGCACGTGGAAGCTGCCGGGCGGTGCGGGCACGCGGCACTCGCTGACGTCGCGCACCTGGCCGCAGCTCTCGCAAATCAGGTGGTGGTGGTGGCCGGGCGGACAGTAGATGTACCGGATGGTGCGGTCGGCCTGGGGGAAGGCACGACAGAGCCCGGCGGCGGCGAGCGCGTCGATGAGCCGGTACACCGTGGCCAGGCCCGGGCCCAGGCCCGCAACCTCGGCGGCCTGGTGCAGCTCGCGGGGCGTCATCCAGTGCCCGAGACCGGCGAAGAGGGCAACCAACTGCCGCCGCAGCGGCGTCACGCGCAGGCCCGCGTCGTGAAGCCGCGCCCACACCTCGTCGCCGACCAGCGTGTCCGCGTCCACGCCCGCGCCCGCGGCCTCCCTTCGTCACCGTTCCTTGCGGCCGTTGCCCACGGCCCCTTGCCCATTGTAGCGCGGGCTGCCAAGTCGAAGGCCGCCTACCGCGACAGGATCCAGTCCTCGGTGAAGCCGGCGCGCTCCGCGCGCTTCGCGGCGCAGGGGCGCTCGATGTCGGCCCAGCCGAGACCGAGCCGCACAGCCAGCGCGCGAAGCACCTCGAGCACGTCCGCGATCTCCTCGGGGTCCGGCGGCTGCCCGCTCGCCGCCACCTCGGCGGCCTCTTCGCCCAGCTTGCGGATCAGCAGCGGGACCATGTCGGCGGCCTCGGCACGCCGCACGTGGGGCACCGCGCCGGCCGCGGCGATGGTGGCAGGGATCTGGTCCCGGACGAGCTTCTCCACCACGTCAGCCCCCTGCTGCGCCCGAGCCGGACCCCGACGCGGTGTGCGGCATGCGGCGCGCGGCGTGCGGCGGCGACCCGGGACGTCTGTGGCGCGCGGCGCCACAGACGCGCCTCATGCCCCCGGTT
>JAJYVM010000508.1 GCA_021792015.1 Bacillota bacterium
TGGCCTCGCGCTGATTTCCGCACAGCGTGAGGCGACTGCGGGGGTCGCAAGCGGACTGGGACACCGTTCAGCCGGCGGGTCGGCAACGCCTCGCTTGAGCAACTGAGTGGTTGGCCGGGTCCACGGACCCGGCCAACGTGCTTACCGTAGCCACGGCAAATGGAGCTGTGGCCAACCCGTGCATGTCCAACAGCCGTGCGCGCCGGTGAGCACGCCGGCCCTTGCGGCGGCGCTCCACGCTTTGGCCGACGGCAGCCGCCGCGCCATCCTGGACGCGGTGCGCGACGGCCCCCACCCCGTGGGCGAGATCGCCGCGCGGCTCGCCCTGTCCCAGCAGGCGGTGTCGCACCACCTGTGCGTCCTGCGGGGCGCCGGGCTCGTCAGCGAGCGCCGCGAGGGCACGCGCCACCTCTTCGCCGTGCGCACGGACGGGCTCGCCGTGGTGCAGGACTACCTGGACGGGTTCTGGCCGCGGCACCTGGACGCCCTCAAGCGCGCCGCCGAGGAGGCCGCTCGCAATGCCTGAGTACGTTACGCACATCGACATCGGGGCGCCGCCGCAGGTGGTCTTCGACCACCTGACGACCGTGGCCGTGTTGCTGGCCTGGATGGGCGAGTGGGCGGAGCTTACTCCCGAGCCGGGCGGCACCTTCGCCGTGAACATCCAGGGCACGCCTGTCCGTGGCCGTTACCTGGAGGTCGATCCACCCCGCCGGGTGGTCGTCTCCTGGGGCATGGCCGGCGCCGCCGACTTTCCGGAGGGCAGCTCTCAGGTCACGGCACAGCGGCCTGCCCGCGACACACGCCCCGACCCACGCCCGCGGCTGGGCGCACTACCTCGCACGCCTCCATGCCGCCGGCGGCGGGCGTGACCCCGGCCCGGACCCGGGGTTTCACTGAGCGCCCGGGCGACGCCCCGAAGGCCAAGGGCCGCGCGCGACCCCAACCGTGCTCAGCCCCACCCAACACGCTCGGGCCTCCTGCCGGCCGATCCCGGCTGGTCCGCGATGCGCAGCCTTTGCGAAGGGGTGACCGAGGATGACCGCACCGTCGACCGCTCGTGCCGCCGCCGACCTCGCTGACGGCCTGATCATCGCCACCGTCGAGGTGGCGGCTCCGCCTGACCGCGTCTTCCCCCTGCTGGCCTCGGCGGCCATCACGGACTGGTGGATGCGCCCGGGCGTGTTCGACACCCGCACCTGGTCGGGCGATCTGCGTCCGGGTGGCCGCTGCCGCGTCTCCGGCATGGGCGGCGGGCAGCCGTACGTGTTGAAGGGTGAGTTCATCGAGGTTGCGGGTCCGACCCGCCTGGCCCACACGTGGCACCCGGGCGGGCAGCCCGCAGCGGCGTCAACGGTGCGCTACCGGGTCGACACCACGGCCGCGGGCTCGCGGATCACGCTCCGCCACGAGGGTCTCCGCGCGCGAGACCTGCCTGGCGACCTGCGCCGGCTGGCAGACGAGCCTCGCGCGCCTGGCGGACCGCCTGAGCCGGTAGCCGGCGCTGGGACACGGCGCCGGGTGCCGGGCGGGCTGCCCGCCCGGCACCCGGCGATTCGATTCAGGTGGCGATCCGGTCGGCGGGCGCCACCCGGGGCACCCGCAGGGCATCGCGCCGCGCCATGTCCGGCTCCAGCCCGGCCGGAATTGTGATGGCGCCAAAGGGGCAGATGCGCTCGCATGCCCGGCAATCCCAGCACAGGTCGTCGTCGACGCTGATCCAGCTGCGCTCCAGGTCCAGGGACAGGGCGTGCGTGGAGCTGCATGCCCTGGCGCACAGCTCGCACCCGACGCATCGCTCCTGGTTGACCACGGCACTCACGGCCGATTCCTCCTTCGCTCGCGATCTCGCTCACCCGGGAACCGTGGCCGCCGCCGGCCTCCCGGCCGGCGCGCGGCATCAGAACGGCGGGGAGAACGGGTGCCCGGGATTGGTCGCCGCGATCACGTAGAAGAGCCAGCCCATGAGCACCGCCACCACAGTCAGAGTGCTCACCATCACACCGTTGAGCCGCGCGGCCCCGCCGTCGGTGCCGAAGTCCAGCACGGCGATCTTCCGCGTCGTGTAGAGGGCGGCGGCATAGCCGACCACCACGCAGGCGATCTGCACCCCGAGGATCCAGCTGGGCGCAAAGGCGCGCGCCTGCAGGTTCAGCCCGGCCGTGCCCAGCAGGTTCCATCCGAAGCCGAATGGATCGGAGAGCACCCGGAGCACCACCGGCGCGTTGGTCAGCGCCTTGGGCAACTGCCGGGCCAGGATCGCCAGACCAAAGAGCGGGATCCAGCCATAGGCGTAGCGGGTGAAGATCTCCCGCACCTGCACGGCGCCGCCGCCGACGCGGCCGGCAACCCAGGCCGCAAGGTACAGGATCGCCGGAAGCACAGCGATCAGCAGCAGGTAGTCGATGGGGTTGGGATAGCCCTGGCCCTGGCCGAACAGGGCCGCCGCCGCCGCGCCCCAGTGGGTGACCTGGTTCAGCCAGCCGTCCACCACGCCGTAGATCGCGGTCGCGTTGATGAGCTGGAAGATCACAAGGCCCATCAGCAGCGAGATGCCCAGGGCCACGTCGAAGCGCTTCTTGCGCGGGGCGTACACGTCGGTGAGCGGCGTGCGAACCGCGAGCCCGACGTTCTCGTACGGGCAACCCTTGAAGCACTCGGCGCAGAGGCCGCAGTTGAAGTTGCTGGCCATGCTGCCTGGGTACTCGTACCACGGGCAGCCGTAGCTGCGGTCGCTGCCGCGCATGCACTCCTTGGTCGTG
>JAJYVM010000032.1 GCA_021792015.1 Bacillota bacterium
CTTCCTGGCTGAGCCCCGCGAGCGCGACTACCTCGTCGAGCTGCTGGCCTCGTTCACCCGTGTATACAGCGGCAGCGTGTGGCGGCGCACCCGGCGCGGCTACCGGCGCCGGCGCTACTCCGAGCTCGACCTCGCTTCCCTGGAGGCCGTCGAGGCGGAGGCCCCCGAGAGCGAGCGCTTCTACCTGAAGAAGCGGCTCGGCGACGCGGCCCTGTTCCTGACCGGCGTCTACCCCGACCACGTCGGGCGGGCCCTGCCCCGCCAGCGCAGCCTCGAGGAGATCGAGCGCGACGGCGCCACGTGGTATCAGGGCGCCGCACGGCATGCCCTGGCCCGGCCGGCCGGCATGGAGGACCAGCTGCGCTACCTGGCCAGCAACTTCCACGGGGCGCGCAAGGCCCTCAATTTCGTGACGGACCGCTACCTGCACCCCTACCGGAGCAACTGGTTCCCGGCGGCGTAGGCGCAGGCAATGCGGCGGTTGACCGCCGCCGGCGCGAAGGCACCGACCAGCCAGCCGACGGGAGCCATGGGCAGCGGGCGCATCCGCCCGCTGCTGCCGCGGGTCGGCGACAGTGCGAAACCATGAGTAGGCCGCTGCATGGATAGGGTGCACCGCCGTCTCACGGGCCCCAGGGCCACGTCATACCCGCGCCGTTGAGCCGCCGGCTCGCCACGCGACCCATGCCGCCCGCTACCGGATGAGGATGGCGCGCGCCCCCGAGGTCGCCTCGACCTCGGTCGCGATCTCAAACAGCTGGGTGGCGTCCACCACCGGCGTCCGCGCCGGATCGGACGTCGCAAGCGTCAGGCGGTAGACCACGGCCCTTCCGGGGGGCACCGGCGTGTTGTCGACGGCGCATTGCGTGAACGGGGCCGCCGGGTTGAGGCAGGGCGTCGCCGCCGTCCATGTCTCGCCCCCGTTCGTGCTCACCGCGTACGCGATCGACGTCCCTGGGACCGGCCGCGCGAGCGTGGCGTCCACCTGCATCTCGTCGACGTCGTGCCCAACCGCGAGAACGGGCGACTGCAGCTGCGCCGACGATGCGTAGAGCCCCAGGCGGAGGCCGGTGACGCTGCGGGCGGGATCGCCGCCGAGGGGCGAGCCGTCCTCATACCGCCACCCGGTCGGCACGAGGGCGGCCACGCTGCCCTGCCGCCAGCCGGTGCCAAGGGCCGCCACGGGAAGGGTCAGCGTGGTTGACAGGGCGGGGATCCGCTCGACAAAGGAGCCGTCGAAGCCGTAGGCCGTCAGCGCCCCGGCGGCCGTCAGCACCCAATAGCCGTTGCCGTCGCGAAACCACGCCACGGCCGAGACGGTTTGCGAGCCCGAGGGAATCTCCCACGTCGGGGTCTCGCGGTAGGCGTGCCCGTCCCAGCCGAAGACGCTGACGCTGTCGCCATGCCATACGGCGACCAGGGCACCGCCCGGCGCCGAGGCGAGCCCACGCGCCCCGGACAGATCGTTCACGCCCGCCCCCCTGTCGAGCGTGAGCGCGCCCGCAGTGTACTCCAGCACGTCGAAGCCGCTGGCCGTGCCGACCAGCAGGCTGGCGGCGGAGCCGGGCCCTGGGACCCCCTCGGCCACGCCGGTGGCGCCGGCCAGGCGCGCCGCGCCAACCCGCCGCCAGCCCGTGCCGCTCCACGCCGCGAGGCACACGCTGCTCGACGTGGCTGCCGCGAGCTGGTTGCCCGCCCGTCCGATCCATGCCGCACCGACGTAGCCCGTGCCGGCCAGGTCGAGCTGCGGCGCCCGCGCCATCCCCACGCCGTCGAACGCCCATGCCTGGATCCCTGCGCTGGTGGCGATCAGGCCGACCGCGCGGTGCGGGTCGAGGGCCAGGGCAGCTGGGGCAAGCGGCAGGGAGACCGTGCCGGCGCCGGCCGTGTCGACGGCCGCCGTCGTGCGGGCCGGATCGATGAACGCCCGGGAGGTGTAGTCATCGGTGAACCACCACGGGCCGGCGGCTCCGGCGGCGCTCGCCGCACGGACGATCAGGGCCAGAACGAGCACCAGGGCACCGAGTGGGCCTGCCGCCGCAAGCCGCCGCACGCCATCACCCCCCCGGCGCACGCAGCCTATCCCACGTTGTAGATGCCGGCCGTGGCGGTCGCCTCGTTGCCGGCCGGGTCGGTCACGGTGACGGTCACGGTCACGTAGCCGCGGCCCGACAGGGTCAGGGGGATCTGCCCGTCCGGGGGCAGCCGGCCCGACCACGCGGCCGCTCCCCCCACATCAACCTTCAGGGAGGCGACGGGCATCACGGCATCCGCGGCCTGCACCGTCAGCGTCGCCGCTCCGCTGTCCGTCACGGCCGCATCGCCGAGCCAGCCCACCTGGACCGACGGGGGCGCCGTGTCCAGCACGTAATAGTCGGGGGCCGCCGTCGTGGCGACGTCCTGGCGATTGAAGTAGCGCGCGAAGACCGCCTTCAGCCCGTCACCGCTGGGGAGCACCAGATCCACCTGGGCCTTGGCGTCCTGGGGCGGCGACCAGTTCGTATTGTCCAGGCTGATCTCCATCGCGACCGATCCGCTCGGCATCGCGAAGGGTGCCGTGATGATCGGACTGCGGACGCAGAGCGCCGCCAGGCCCAGATAGGAGCAGGGCGCGCCCGCGGTCCCCGTGAGCGAGGAGAGCGAGGAGTCGTAGGTGATGGTCGCGGTGGCCGATCCTACGCCGCCATCGGGATCCCGCACCTGCGCGTACACGGTGTTCGGACCGGCAGCGCCGTCGACGGTCCAGGCCGCGGTGGCCGCGTATGGCTGCCACGACGACCAGGCGCTCCCGTCGTTGCTGAATCGCATCTGCAGCTGCGGCTGGGGGTAGTTGACGTCGCTCGCGGTGACGTCCAGGGTCACGGAGGCGCTCGACGTCTGGGCGAGCCCATCGTCGATGGAAAGCCCCACCTCCGGCGCCGGCGGGCAGATCCCGGTCTCCGCCGTGGCGGCGACCGTCGCGCTGGGCACACCGGCGCCGTTGATGGCATAGACCGCGCTCGCATAGTCGGTCTGGCAGGAGAGTCCCGAGGCCACCGCCTGCAGGCCGGTCGTGCTGCCGGTGGCCGTGGTGGCGCTCCCGCCCGGCGGTGCAACCGACCACCGGTAGACGGTGCCGGAGGGGTTGCCGTTGTCGTCCCACGAGAGGGTGACGGCGCTGCCGGCGCCGGACACCTGCAGCGAGCTCACCGGGGCGGCGAGTGTCCACTGCCCGCCGTCTGTGGCCCCGGCCCACCAGCACCCGCCGCCGCTGCCGCCGGTGCAGCGCTGCCCGCCCACGCCCGCGGTCTCGGGGATCCAGGCGTCAAGCGCCACGAAGTACTCCGTGTTGGCCTCAAGGCCTGAAATCGTGTAACCGGTCGACCCGGCACCGAGGTCGCCGCTCGTTTGAAACGTGCCGTAGCTGGGCTCGACGGACCAGATCACCGCATAGTGGGCGCCGTCGCCCACGTCGGACCAGGACACGGTGATCTGGCCGGTCGTGGACGGTGGGGCCACGGTGGGCGGCGGGGTGTCCGCATAGAGGTAGCCGCCCCCGCCCGGCTCCACCGTGGACGGTGTCCAGAAGCCGTCTCCGGACACGGCCCGCACGTAATACGCGGTGACTTCACCCGCCTGCAGGTCGGTCGTGGTGAACGAGGTGGCCGCCCCCTGGTAGATCACGCCGGTGGCGGCGATGCCGCCCGAAGGCGAGAGCACGTCCCGGAGAAGCTGGTAGCCGGTGCCGGCGGGGTTACCGTCGGGGGCCCACGACAGCGCGGCGTTGCCGAAGCTGCCGCCCGCCGCACCGGCCAGCACCGGATACGCCAGGTCGCCCGCTGGCACGTCCGCCCGGGCGCCGCCGGGCGGGATCCAGTAGAGGTCAAGCGCCGCGGCCCCGCCCCCCTGGGCGTAGTCGACCTCCAGCGGATACCAATTGCCCGCCGTGAGCGCGATGCCACCGGCGACCCCGCCGCAGGCGTTGCACGCGCCGTAGTAATTGGGAGCCGGCCCGGCGCTCGTCATGCCGTCCGCGACGATGGTGCCGTTCACCCATACCTGACAGGCATCGTCTGCCCGGCAGCCGATGGTGTAGGTGCCGGTGCTCGGGGCGTAGAGCCATCCCAGCAGCTTCGCGGCAAAGCCTTGTGCGGTTCCTCCCTGCGCGGCGGTGGCCGGCATCGGCCCACCGTGTCCGACATACGGCCACGATGCGGTGCAGTTACAGATGGTGGCGAAGTCGATGGGACCCTGCACGGCCGCGTAGCTCGTGGCGCTGCCGAAGAGGCTGACGGCCGGCCCGCCGGCGCCGGTGGCCAGCGCCGGGACGTCGTAGTAGGCGGCCAGCAACCCGCCCGTGGCAGGCTGGCCAGGGACGTCGGGCAGGGTGTACCACATGCCGCCACCGTTGGCGTTGCCGCCCGCGACCCACCACGTCGGCAGCCAGCCGCCGGAGGCGACCGGCTGGCCCGGAATCTCGGCCCACATGCAGACCGCGTACTGGGTGTTCGGGGTGAGGCCTCCGATCGCCAGCTGCGTGGTGCCCGGCGGCAGCAGCTCGTTGAACGAGGGGCTCGTGCAGCCGCCACCGCCGGGACCGCCGAACACGTCGTACTCCGCACCGTCGCCGAGGTCCGGCCATGTCACGAAGAGGCCGCGGGCACGCCGGTGGACGAAAAACGTCGGCGCGTTGGCGAATTCGATCGCAGCGGTCGCGTAGCCGGCGGCCGTGGCGGTGTATCGGTAGACGTAGCCGGGGCCGCCCTGCCGCTGGTTCGCCGTCGTCATGGTCGCGGTGTCCCCTGCCGAGACCGGCAGGCTGTAGAGGCAGTCGCCGCCGCTGAGCGTGGACGGGGAAGGACACGACGCGAAGGGCACCTGGGCGCCGCTTGGGCCGACCTGCTCCTGCCGCAGGGTCCACGTCAGGCTCTGCTCGACCGTGTCGGTGCTCAGGCTGAGCTGGATCTGGTAGGGGTTGCTGGGGGGATAGCCGGCGGGGCCGCTCAGGGTGAGCTGGCCGACCGGCGCCCCCGTGGTCAGGTTGGGCGAGAGGTCCTCAAACTCGTAGGTGCCTCGCAGGGGGACGTCCAGCTCCAAGATCGACACGTTGTAAGCAACGCCGGGCTGAAGACCTGTGATCGTCGCCTGACTGACATAGAAGGCGTTCCAGGCCGTGACCGCGCAGTTGCTCCCTGGGCAGCTGGCGACGGTCGCACCCGTTGCGACGTCGGTCACGGTGATGGACTGCCACTTCGTGGAGCCGCCGGCATAGGCCAGGCTGAAGCCGTCTCCGAACACGGTGGCCGTGGCGCTCGTCGGGTAGCCGCCCCCGCTGTCGCCGCTCAGCGATACCGTCTGCGGAGCGGCCAGGATACGCTGCCCGGGCATGAGCAGCAGCAGAGCCGCCACTGACACCGTGAGAAGAAGCGCCCGCATGGGGAGGACGCCAGACGGCCCGCGTGCGACACTTCGCATCCCGCTTCATCCCTTCGCGTTCGGACAGGCTGGAATCCCGGGCGGCTGCTGCACCCTGGCCACCGCGGTCACGGTCCAGGTCGTGGCGGGCTGGCCCGCCCACAGGGGGTTGGCGGCGGCCACCGTCGCCTGCACCGTAAGGAGCGCCCCGTCAGGCACGGCCACGAACGCCCGCGTCCGGATGGAGGCAAGGGCCGCCGTATTGCGGGTCCAGTACCGGGCCGCCGCCGCCGGCCCGCCGACCGGGTTGACGGCGATGCGCGCACAGTACACGGCGCCCCGGGCGTCGACCTCCCGTGCGAGAACCGCCTGTCCGGCACCGGCCAAAGCGGCCGCATCCGCCGCCCGTTGCGCCGCGGAGCGCGTGCCGAGGAGCCACCCCGCCGAAAGGACCGGAACGGCAAGGAGCAGCAGGACGAGCAGCATGACGACGGCCAGCGGCAGGACCTGGCCGCGCTCGTCACTCAACGGGGTAGATGGCGGTGCTGGTGAGCGCAATGCCCCATCCCGAGGCCGGCCCCTGGCCCACAAGGGGCGCGAGGAACGGAAACAGGTTGAGCTGCTCGTAGTCCACCGTGACCGACACGTCGCCTCCGCTCCCGCACGTGCCCGCGAAGCCGACAAACCAGGTACCCGGCTCTGCGCCAGCCGCCGCGAAGGCGGTGAGCCGGAGACCGCCCTCCTTCAGCGCCTCCCCGGCGAGCCGGGTCGCATCCGCCCGCCAGGCGACCGCGCCCTGGCCGCACTCGATGGCGGCGGCGCGACCGGCCACAGTGGCCGCGCCGATCACCACGGCGCGTGCGTGGGCGGCGATGGCGTAGGCGGAGAATCCGCCGAAGAAGCCGATCAGCAGGATCAGCATGATCACCGTCTCGACCACGGCAGCCTGGCCCCGCAGTTCACCAACAAAGCGGCTGGTCACGTCGCCTCGCCCCCTCTCAGCGCCAGAGCAGCGCGGCTGCAGCCACGGAGCCCGCGGCCAGCGCCGCGCCGTACGGAACGCCCTGTGCCCAGACCGGATGCGTCGCCACAGCCGCCAGCCAGCCAGCGAGCCCGTGCCGCCGCAGGGCGCCAAGAAGCGCGCGGCGGGTGCGCCAGAGGCCGGCGAGCACCGCGCCAAGCGCAAGCGCGCCACCGGCCAGGGCCCCCCACCAAAGGCCGGCCACCGCGGACGGCATGCCGAGGAGCGCGCCGAAGGCCAGCGCAGCCTTGGCATCCCCGGCGCCCACGAGCCCGCGCCCGCCGGGGGCGGCGCCAATCCACCAGAGGAGCACCATGGGCCCCCCAAGCACGGCCGAGCCCAGCAGGGCCGGCCCAATCGACCCCGTGGCCGCGCCCACAGCCACCCCAAATCCCAGCCCAGCAGCCACGAGGGCGTTCGGAATGATGCGTGACCGCAAATCCCACGCTGCCACGGCCAGGGCCAGCCCACCGAGGCCGACCCAGCGGATCGCAAGCCACGTGTCCACGCTCAGCAGCCGTTCAGGCACTGGCTGAAGTGGGCGAAGTAGCCCACCAGTGCCTTGCCGACGATCCCGAGCACCGCGACCGCGATCACCGCACCCACAGCCATCAGGATCGCGTGCGTCGCCGTGCCCTCCCCGCGCCCGTCCGTCAGCGCCCGCAGCATCCGCAAAAAGTGCAACAGAGACCACCCCTCCCACCGGCGGGGGCGGGCCGTCGGCCCACCCCCGCCGCATTGGCATTCAGCAGCCCGGCGTTGTGCCCGAGGTCTGAAAGGTCGTCGTCGACGCCCCGCTGGCGGCGTTCAGGCAGTTGCTGGACTGAGTCGCGGCGCTGTAGATCTTGGGGCCGACGATGCCCAGGATGCCGAGGGCGACCACGACCCACACCGCGATCCGGAGCGCGCTCGTGCTTGTCCCCTCCGCCCCCTGCTCGCGGACGAATCGCACCAGGATGGCGTTCATGCGTTTCACCTCCTCCCCGTGCCGGCCGGCGGGCGCTCCCACCCCCTTTACAGTCCGATGGCGCGGAACTGGGCGAACACGACGTACGCGAGGGGCACCATCACGCCCGGCAGCATCACGAAGATCAGGGGCAGCGAGCCCAGGACGCTGCGCCCGCGGGCCGCGGTGCGCAGCTCCTGCTGCCGCTCCTGCCTGAGCACCCCGACCAGCCCCGCCAGCGGGCCGGCCAGGTCGCCGCCGGTCTGGCGCGCTTGGACGATGGCGCTGATCACGCTGCCGACGTGGGGCTCGTCGATCTCGGCGGCCGCCGCGGCGAGGCAGAGGTCGAGCGGCTCGCGGGTCAGAGCGGACTGGCGGACCGCCCGGGCCAGGATCTGCGGCAGCCGCCCCGGCAGCTCGGTGGCCAGGCGCGCGATGGCCCCGTCCAGGGGCAGCCCGGCCTGGACGGCCGCCGTCAGGAAGTCGGCCCACGC
This sequence comes from Bacillota bacterium, assembly GCA_021792015.1. Taxonomy (GTDB): domain Bacteria; phylum Bacillota; class Sulfobacillia; order RBS10-35; family JAJYVM01; genus JAJYVM01. Next base: position 7,856 of record JAJYVM010000032.1, read on the forward strand.
CAGCGCCTCGCGCCCGAGGGTTCGCCGGAGCGCACGGCAGCGGGCATCGAGGTCGTGCCATGGCAGCCACCAGCCCACGGCCGCCCCCAGGGGTGCCGCAAGCGCGCCGGCCGCCCCATAGCCTGCCAGGGCGGCCAGGGCCGCACCGGCCGCCAGACCGGCTGCGGCCAGCAGAATCTGGCGACCCAGGAACTGCTCCGGGGTCTCGGCGGCACCCAGCCAGACAAGCCGCTCCCTCACAGCCTGGCTGCCCAACGGTCCAAGGGCACCAGCCAGGCGCCCGGCCGCCGCGCGCAGCGCATCCGCCGTGCGAGGGCGACGTCGGTGGATCCAGCCCGCCTCGCCGCGGGCCTGGGCCACAATGCGTGCGGTCGCGCTGACCGAGGCCTGCTCGTGGAGCCAGGCCCCCACCCCGAGCAAGCCCACGGCGACGAAGGCCAGCGCCGCTGCCAGCGCCGGTTCGGCGGCAAGGTGCATGGTCGCTGCCCCCCTCAGCTGAGCGGTGTGCCCGCGAACAGGCCGCGCACGAGCCGGATGCCGAAGAGCATCCACGCGACGTCGGCGGCCAGCAGGATCTGCCCGGTCGCGGTGGCCAGGAGCGGTGCGACGTACTGCGGCGCCTCCAGGCGCATGGCCAGGAGCATCACCATGGGGACGATGATGAGGATCAGCGATTGCTTTTCGTTGCGCACCGAGAACTCCCGGACCAGGCCCTGGATCTCCCGCCGGCCCCGCAATGAGCGCTGGATCGACTCGAGCACCGGCACGATGCGCGCCCCCGAATCCAGCGCCAGCCGCACCCCGACGCTGAACAGGCGCGCCTCGTCCAGGGCGATGCGCTCGGGCAGCCCGGCGATCGCATCCGCCAGCGGCTCGCCCTGCCGCACCCGCTCCATGGCGCGCCTCAGCTCGTACCCCACGGGCTCGGGCGCTCGCTGGGCCTGCTGCAGGAGCGCCGCATAGAGGTCCTGGCCCCCGGACAGCGCCTGCACCAGCTCCGTGCAGACCTGGTCGAGCTGCCGCAGCACCTGGTGGGCACGGCGGGCCGTGAGGCGGCCGAGCTGCCAGATGGGTGCCCAGAGGCCGAGGCAGGCCGCCAGCAGCGTCATCCAGAGCACCCCCGTGGCCAGCGCGATGGCCGCGGCCGCGGCAAGGCCGCTCCCCACGATGAGGGCCGTGACCGTCAGGAGATCCCACTCCACGCCGGCTGTCCTGGCGCGGCGCTCCACGTAGCGCAGCGGGCGGGGAAGCGGCCGGCCGCCTGACCGCGGGCGCGGCAAGCCCTGCCCAACCCCGGCCGCGGCTGCGGCGGCGATTGCGGGCGCGCTCGCGCGCTCGCACATCATGCGCCAGATCCCCACGGCGACCGCCAGCACGCCAACCCCCGCAACCAGTGCCGCCACCAGCCGCACTCACGCCACCCCCTGCTCGCGTGCCCAGCGCGGTGCGGCGCCCGTCATCCGGAAGCGCCCGTCGCGCCAGCGGAAGAGATCGGTCAGCACAAACTGCCCGGATGCATCCACACCCTCGACCGCCGTGACCCGCTCGGCCACCCGCAGGCCGGCGGCGCTGCCCTCGTCGCGCCGGAAGTGCACGATGAGCTGCACCGCGGAGGCGATGTACTCGCGAAGCTCGGCGCCCGGCATCTCGGGCTGGTCCTGGCGGACCATGCGCACCATGCGCCGCAGGGCGTCCAGGGGCGAGTCGGCGTGGACCGTCGTCATGGAGCCGGGATGGCCCGTCGTCATGGCCTCGAGCATGACCGCGGTCTCGTTCTTCCGGCACTCGCCGACGACGATGATGTCAGGCCGCAGGCGCAGGGAGGCCACCAGGAGCGCCCACAGGCCGACCTCGCCCTCGCCTTCGAGGTTGGGCGGCCGGCGCTCGAGCCGGACGGCATGCGCGCCGGCAGGCGGCTGCAACTCCGCCGAATCCTCGATGATCACCACGCGCCGATCGGCGGCGACCAGCTCGAGCAGCGCGTTGAGGAAGGTGGTCTTGCCCGAGCTCGTGCCCCCGCACACGACGAGGTTGAGGCGGCGGCGGAGCGCCCAGGCGAGGAAGTCCGCCACGTCGGCATCCTGCGGAAAGGGCTCGGCGCGCAGGAAGCTTGGTGACATCGGGCGCTCACGCGGCGGCAGCGCGCCCATGGCGACGAGGTCGGCCAGCGCGGGCATCATGGGGAACTTGCGGATCGACACCGCCGTGCCGCGCAGCGCGACGGGCCAGCGCACGGCGGCGAGCCGCGAGCCGTCCTGCAGGTGGCAGTCGAGCACGGGGCTCGACCAGTCGAAGCGGCGCCCGGACCAGGCGGCGATGCCCTCGACGAGCGCCCGCACCTCGCGGTCGCCGCGAAAGCGCAGATCCTGGCGCTCGAGGCGGCCGCGGCGCTCCACGTAGACCTCGTCGGGCGCGTTGATCAGGATCTCGGACAGGTCGGCGTCGTGCAGCAGCGGCTCGAGCGGCCCGAGCCGCCCGCCGAGCGTCGACAGCACCTCCGCGACGAGACGCTCCTGCCGGTTCCGCGCCGCCAGCGTCCCGGCCATCTCAAGCGCGATTTGGCGCGCGAGCGCCTCGCGCTCGCGCTCCGGCAGGCCCTCCGTGCGATCGAAGACACGCCGGCGAATCTGACGCAGCAGCTCCCGGTCCTCCTCGTCCTCCGGGGAGGACTCCTCGGCCCAAAAGCCCAGCCGCCGTGCCGGGCTGGCGGCCGGGGCGGGGACGGCAGGGGGTGAGGCCTCCATTTCGGCAGGGACTCCCGCGTCCGGGGGGAGGCCGGCAGGGGCCGGATCGTGGCGGCCCTCGCGACGGCGCTGCATCCAGCTGCCCCCCATCTACACCGCCTCCCCCACCCGGCGCCGGAAGGGCCAGAACCGGCGGCGAGCACCGGATCCCGCCGGGTGCGGTGGATATCCGGTCCCGGGCTGGACCTCCTCCAGGATCCGCCGCAGGGCGGTCATGTACGGCCCGGACTGGTCCACCATGGCCGCGTACTTGTACGCCCGGGCCCAGGCCCGCAGGCGGGGCTCCTCGGGAATGGCGTACGGCATCAGCACCGCGCCGAGGGTCTCCCGGACCTGGCGCGGCGTGAAGTGCATGCGCCCGCTGGGATCGACGCGGCTCATCACGGCCTGGATGCGGGTCGTGTCGACCCCGAGCTGGCGGAGCTTCTGAAAGGCCCTGCTGGTGCGCGTGAGATCAGGCTGGTAGTCGCGGATCAGCCACAGCACCTTGCTCGCCTGCTCGATCGCCCCCACGGCGGCGTCGGTGAGATCCGCGGGCAGGTCGACGACGACAAACTGGTGGTGCAGCCGCAATGAGACGAGCACCGTCCTGACGAGCGCCTCCGTCACGTCGCGCTCACGCTCGAGATCGCAGGCGCCGAAGACGAGCGAGAGGTGGTAGCGGCGCCAGGCGTCGCTATCCCGTCGCACCTTGGCGGCCAGCACCTCCGGCGGGATGGCTGGGGCGCCGGCGTAGTCCGACCACTCCAGGATGGATGGCCGCGGCGGGGTGCCCGCGAAGAAGCTGCTGACGGAGCCCACGTCCTTCTCGAGGTCGCAGACGGCCACGCTGAAGCGGCGGAACGGGTTGGTGGCCAGCCACAGCGCGAGGTTGACGGCGGCCGTCGTCTTGCCGGTGCCGCCCGCGATGCCCGAGCCCAGGGCGATGACCTGGCCCTGGGCAGGGCCGGTGGCGGACCTCCGGAAGGGCTGTGCGTCCCCGGCGTCCGTGGCGCCCAGCTGCTCAAGGCGCAGGCGCTGGCGGCGCTCGTCGTCCAGCACGTCCTTCACGGCCGCCACCAGCTCGGCCGGGCCGAGCCCCTTGCGGATGATGTGGCGCGCGCCGTGGTCGAGGGCCTCGTCGAGCAGGGCCTGGCTGGGGCGCTCGGTCATGACGACGACGCGCGCCTGCGGACAGCCCGCCCGCAGTTCCTCGACGATGGCCGTCCACGGCCGGCGGGGCAGGCTTTCGTCCACCAGGGCCATGTCGGCCGCGTTGTCCCGACAAAGGCGGACGATCTCCGACTCCTGCGAGGTGTAGCTGACCAGGGTCAGGTCGTCCGCCACGCGGTCGACCGTGCGCTCGAAGTCCTGCTGCAGCTCGATGTCGTCCTCCAGCAGCACCACCGCCAAGGGGCGTCCGAGGACGTTGCTGATGGCCCCCATGCTATCTCCCTCCCGCGGCGAACCACTGCGCGGCCAGGAGCGGCGGCGTCGTCGATACCCGGGCGCCCAGGGGGTCGAGGAGGACCTCGACCTGGCCCGTGGTCTGCGCGAGCGCCACCTGCTCGGCCTGCGTGACAGTCAGGGCAAGAACCAGCGCGCCCGCCTGAGCCAGGGATTGCCCGGCGACGGGGGCATTCAGGCCGCTGGCGGCCGGGCCGAGCGCGAGGCGATCCAACACCAGCACGCCCGCAGCCACGACCCGCGCCTGCGCTGTTCCCGCACCCCTCACCACGGCGAGCACATCCACGCGATCACCGGGAACGGGCATGTCAAGACCGGTCGCGGCCTGAAGCGCGACGGTCACCGCCCGCATGTCCGCGGAGCCGTGGGCCGCCCTGGTGATCTGCACATCGGTGGCGCTGGCGCCGGCCCGGGCCGCCGCCAGGTCGGCGCCCTGCACCACCTGGCCCCGCAGCAGGCCGTAGCGAACGTAATGGCCGACGGCGGCGGTGCTGTCCCGGAGTGCGCCCGCCGGAACGGCCTGGACGGACACCGGCAGGATCCGGACGTCACCCGGCATGATTGCCGCGAGCGGGGCCACGTCGCGGGTGGCAACGACCACGTCCTCCGTTCGCTGCGCCGTTCGCTGCGCCGACCACGTCCACCAGGCGGCCGCGATCGCCGCCAGCAGGCCGAAGACCACAAACCACAGCGAGCCGTTGCCGGATCGAAGTCTCATGCGTGGACTCCTCTCATCGCGCCACTGCCGGACGGTGTGCAGCAGGATGACGAACCGGCCTGCATCCAAGCCGGCGGAGATCGGGCGAAGGGTCCGCGGGGATGGGTCAGGCTCCCGTGTGGACGAACCGGTGAAGCTCAGCCTCAGGGAGATTCCGGCCCGCCTGCCGGAGCAAGGCACAGGCGGTCGGAGTCGCGACGAAGGAGGGACGGGAGACGCCTGTCACCCCGAGCACGGATCGGGGGCCACGCCGACGGCGGGCAGGTCCTCCGCCACGCGGCCGAAGTGCCCGTCGGACCAGACAACCGCTCTGATGGTGCGCTGCAGGGCCATCCATCCAACCGTCAGCAGACCGGCCGCCGCGCCTGGCAATCGAAGACGCGTGTCCGCCAGGCTTCCGGACGGTCGGCCCGCCGGGAGCTGACCAAGCCGCCGAACATGCGGCGTTGCTGAGTGGCTCGGGTGCGCGGACCGTTGCGGCGCGCGGCGCCCGCGAAGAGGGGACCCGACCGCTGCCAACCCCAGCCGGCGGCAATGGCGGCCTCTGTCCAGCGCGACTCATGACGGTTGAAGGTGCTGCTGGCAATGAGGACGGGTGCGCCTCGCAGGCTCAGCAGCAGGTGGTCATAGTCCCCTCGATACCGCTGACCGAACGCTTCCGCAGCCGCTGACGGCGTCAGGGCGCCCGCCGGCCGCCAGCACGGATCGACGTGGACGGAGCATGCCAGGGCCGGCATGGCGACCTCGATGCCGCGCCGGCGGAAGAGCCTGACCGCCAGCCGTGGACTTTCGGGAACGACGACCAACACAGTCAGGCCGGCCAAGCGCGATCGCCGGCGGCAGGCCGCAAAGCACCGGTCATGGCCGACCGCGACGGCGAGCCACAGCGCGAGGTAGGCGATGCCCACCAGCCCAAGCGGGCGCGGGGGCATGGGAACCAGCGCCAGAGGAGCGGCGGCGATGGCCGCCGCGAGCCCTACGCACGCTCCGCGCTCAAGGGCCAGCGCGGCGGGATAGCTGCCGAAGGCCCAGCTCCAACGGGAGCGGCAGAGCGCCAGCACGGCCGGCAGCTAGGAGCCGGAAGCGGGCGGCGGCACCACGCGACGCTGAGCGCCGGCTTGGACGGTGACGGTGGTCGGCCGGCCGGCCACAAGGCCCAGCGGGTTGCCGGGCTCGGTCGCGCGGACGGTGAGGTCCACCTGCCCCGTTGTCGCGTCGGCCTCAAGCGCGATGAGCGTGACGGCCACACCGTGCGTGCGAAGGTTCGTGGTATTCGAGCGAAGGTAGGCGCGCGCCGCGGACCGCGGATCCGCGCTGGACGGGAACGCCAAGCCGTACGCCACCCCGAAGCCGCCGGGCTGAAGACGCCAGGCGTCGCAGACCGAGACCGGCATGGAGAGCGGAGGAGCCGGATCGGCACCGACGGTCTCGCAGCCGGCTGCGGCCGCCCAGCCCGGAAGGCCCGCGGCGGATGTCGCGAAGAGGCGTGCGGCGAAAGTGCGGGGCAGGTTGGAGGTCTGCTCGGGCCCGTCGCGGCAGACCGGAGGGCCCGCGGCGAGGGGTGTGCGGGATGTGGCGCAAGCGAAGTCGTGCCAGGAGACGGCCAGCGACTCCCAGAGCGCGGCCCGGCCGGCAGCCGCCAGCGCGGCGGCGTCCGCAGCGGTCTGCAGTTGATCCCGGACGAGATACGCGGCACCGGCACCCAACGCTCCCATGGCCAGCGGCAGCAGGACAAGGAGCATGACCAGCGTCCACGGGAGCACCTGGCCCGAGGTCGCACACAGCAGACGCGCCCTGCTCCCTTTCCGCTCGATGCGGTCGCCGCGGGGGCTTCCGCGAGGGCGTCCTAAGACGGCGGCAGCAGCGGACATGAGATCCCACCCCCGCAGGTCAGAACGGCCGGACAGGCGTCGGGTGCCGCGCACGGAATTCCGGAGGACGTGGTGGGCGGCTGCGTTTCGCACCAGGAGCTGAAGTCGGCGCCGGGCGGTGGGGCCTTTCCCGCTCGAGGGCCGCTCATGCAGGTCGGCGCATCTGGGCTGCCTTGGCGGGCGCACGCACCGCCCGGCTGGGTTTGCATCGGAGTCGGGCATTGTGGGGCTGGGACACAGTGGTCTGTGGCTGAGGCCGGCACGGGCGGGGCGCCGGTACTGGACTGGCATGACGGCGGGGCCGCTGGTGGACCGGGGCGAGGGTGTGGCGCAGGGCCGGGCTGCGGCACCGGCGGCGGTCCGCCGGTGGGCGGACCACATATCCCGGCCAGGTGCGCGTGAATCGAGAACGCGTAGTTCCACTCTTGGACCTCCCACTGGGGTGCGCCAGCGCTGGCGGTCAGCACGAGGTTGACGTAGAGCGCCCCGGGCACGAGGGCGCCGGCAAGGACCGGGGGTGCGGCAGGGCCGAGGACCTGCCCGAACGTGGGCTGCTGCGTCCACAGGTCCGTGGGCTCAGACGCGTCTGGGACACCCGACATGTCAACCGCCGTCGTGTCGATGTATCCGTCGGCGGCCAGCTGCTGCAGAAAGCTGCCTGAGGTTGGGTAGTCAAATGGACCGCTTCCGACGGCCGAGGGATACTCCACCTGCCATGGCTGCACGCCTGACGCGGCTTGTGTGCAGGCTGTCACGGACATATCCGGTGATGACGAGAGCGCGAACGCCACATCGAGCGTGTAGCCGGTGGTGTCCTGCGTTTCCGTGATGGTCAAGGAGCCGAGGGAAATCACCTCGCCCGATGCGGTCTGGGTGACGGCCTTCGTGAGCTGCTGCGTGACCAGGTGCAGGGAGCCGGATCCTGGAGCAGGGAGGGGTGGGGGGGTCGGGGGTGCCGACGTGCTGTCCGTGCTCAGGAACGTGGGTACCGCGACTTGCTGGCACAGGACCGCCTCCACGCCACCCAAGCTTGCATCGGCGTCCGGGAGTAGACCCAGCGCCACCAGGCTCGTGACGAATTGACAGGTACCGGTCTGCGATGATGCATTTGCAGTCGAAGGGCTCGACGGAACAAGTAACCCCGTAACTACGATCGCGAGCCACGTTACGTTCCTGATGGTTTGCACAAAGGCTGGCCCGTAGCGTTTACGCACGCGCGAGGCACTGGTGGAGCCCCCGCTGTGGTCGGATACGTCGAATGGCTGGCCGGCATTATGGCCCACACAAGCTTCACCCCAGCCGTCAAGGGTGCGGCAGAGGCCCAAACGATCCCACCCCCCGTCGCATGATCTAGCGACGGAGCCCGGTGAAAATCAGAACTCTGAACCGC
>JAJYVM010000509.1 GCA_021792015.1 Bacillota bacterium
ACTACGCCGTTCTGGCGCCGCCCCTACCGCCCCGAAGCGCGTCCACGGAGGCTCGCCGGCAAGGGTGACTCGGGGACACGTATCTTGATCGACATGCGGTCAAATATCGGTAGCGCGCCCACCCGGTAGACCAGGGGCAGGTCGGTGCCTGGGAAGGGCGCGCGCATCTCGTTCAGATCGGCGCATAGGCCCCGCAACGCTCGCCGCTGGGCCGGGATGTCCGGGGGGTCCAGCGTGACGAGCACGGCGTCCGCGGTCGTGCGGATCTCCCCGGACAGTTCGGCGAAGAAGCGCAGCAGGCCGCGGATATCTTCGGGGTGGGGGTAATGCGGCAGCAGCCGCTCGAGCAGCCACTCCTCGGCATTGTAGGCTGTGATCTTGATGCGGTCGATGATCGCCTTCTGCTCCAGCCGCAGGACCTCGCGCTGGCCCGCCTGCTTGAGCGGGATGCGCTGGGGCTCAGCCGCCCGGCGGTCGATCAGGTCCTGGATCTCTGCCTCCAGGCTGCGTAGCCGTCCCACGGCGCCGCGCTGGCTCACCTTCAGCCCGTGCACCGTCCGCCCGGAGTCGCGCGGCTCATCCAGGACCGCCTGGCCGAGCTCGGACCGCATCTGCCGCAGTTGCGCGCGCTTTTCCGTCAGTTCGCGCGTCAGCTTCTTGCGCACGGGGTTGACCACCAGCCGCTCGCCGTCGGCTTCCGCCCAGGCGTAGCCCAGGATCTGATCCAGGCCGTGATGCTCGCAACTGTACTTGAAGAAGTTCTCCTGCCGCCAGCGCGCGAACATCAGGCAAGCGATGCGCGCCGCCGGCACAGCCGCCGCCAGGCTGGTGAGAATCGGCGTCTGATGCCCGTTCGGCGTGCGCACCACAATGCGCCGCCAAGGACCCGACCCGTTGACAGCCACCTGGTCCTCGGCGATCCAAAGGTGCAACTGCCGCCCCTCAAACCGTGTCCGCCGCGGGTGGAAGGCCCCTGCCGGCAGGTTCGGCTCGCCCCGCTGGTAGGTGATGAAGTCGATGCCCTCCTGCTTCAGCCAAGCAAACAGCTTGCCATCGTACCCGCCCCGGTCGAAGATCAGCGTGAACGGCCGGCCCTGCAGCACTTCCCGGATCTGGGCCACGATCCGCGGCATCACCTGGGAAAGCGAGGCCCCCGCCTCTTCGGTGATAAACAGCAGTGGCCGCCCCTGCAGGTCGTTGACGAAGTAGTTCAGCACCCCCGGCAGCGGCATCCGCCGCTTGCTGTGCCAGACCTCCTGCAGCTTACGCTGGCCCGTGTAGGCATGCACGTGCCCGTCCACGCAAAGATACGCGGTCGCGATCACCCCCTGCTCGACCCAGCGCCGCGCCAGCAACTGCTGAAAGTGCAGCGCCTGCCCTTGGTTGATCAGTTCCTTCAGCTTTCGGCGCAGCGTCTTCACCGATGGCGCCCGCCCCGCCCCGACCAGAGGCCCGAACTCCCAGCGCCGTAGATGCTTGGCCGCTTCCAGCGTCGTCTTGCCCAGCACCGTCAGAAAGAAGACCGTCAGCGTCACCGCCCGCACCCCGAACCGCTCCGAACGCGGCAGGCGGAAGCAGGCAGACGCGGCATCCAAAAGCCCCAGCACCCACAGCGCCGGCAGAAACAACGCCGAGCCCAGATACCGCCCCCGCCCCCGCAGCACCACCGGCGGCTCACCGATCTGCGGTGGCCCCGGCTGCGGCACAGGCTCCCCCTCTGCCGCCTCCGTCACCCCGGCTGTCGATGCCGTCTCCGCCGCGCTGTCCACCGCGGCCTGCGTGGTATCCTCCTGGCTGCCCAGGACCATCTGCTCCGGCCCGGACGGCTGGCTCTTCAGCAGTTGCCGTACGTAGTGGTAGGAAAGACGAACCCCCGCCTCGGCCAGGATCCGCCGCCGCACCGCCGCCGCACCCTGACCCTGGGCCGCCCCCGCCTCCAGGACCGCCCGCACCTGGGCCGTCACCTTGTGCGCACCCTTGGGCCCCGGCTTGGCCGGCACCAGATCCCCCAGGCTGCCAGCCCGCAACTGCCGCCGCAGCCGCATGACGGTATTGCGGTGGCAGCCGAACACCTCAGCCAGCTCGGTCTCCGTCGCCCAGCCGTGCTCGGCCAGCGATGCCACCGTCACGTGAAAGCCGGCGCGATCGCCTTCATCGAAGCCGTACAGGATGCGGCTGCCCAAGGCGACGGCACAGCTGCCTTCCTGGCGTAACAGGGTCAGGCCCCGGCCAAAGGGACGGCCCGACAGGGGCACCAGTTCGTCCGCCAGGCTCGTCTGCACGGGTGAGATTTGGTCGGCAGGCATGGCTCATCCTACCACGAATCGCACAAAAATGCAACATGGATTATCTACAACCAATTAGGCCCGTGTCCAGAGGTCTGAACCTAGACCGTATCGACCTATCTGAGGTCGATGTGAGAGTGAGGGAAACGGTGTTCATCGCCGCCTGCGACGTCGACAATCCCCTCGTCGGGCCGAACGGCGCGGCGGCGGTCTACGGTCCCCAGAAGGGCGCTCGTCCGGTGGACATCGAGGACCTGGACGCGGCACTGTCCCGCTTGGCCGATGTCCTGGCGCGAGACTTGAGGGTCGACGTACAGGGGCAACCGGGCGCTGGGGCCGCTGGTGGGCTGGGGGCAGGGCTCATGGCCCTTGTCCACGCCGCGCTGCGCCCAGGGGTGGAGGTGGTGTTCCACGAGGTCGGATTGGCGCGTAAGCTGGCCGCTGCAGACTTGGTCGTCACCGGCGAAGGCCG
>JAJYVM010000510.1 GCA_021792015.1 Bacillota bacterium
TTGATTCGCCGCGAGCCGAGCGGCGCGGCGCCCTACTGCCCGTTCCCGGGCGGTGGGATCGAGGCCGGCGAGACCGCCGGCGATGCCGCAATCCGTGAGGCGTACGAGGAGCTTGGCATCCAGGTCCGCCTCAAAGGGCTGCTCGCGGTCGTGGAGTTCAACGGCGACACCCAGCACCACTTCAACGCATCGCGAGCCACGGGCACCTTCGGCACCGGCAACGGCGGGGAGCAGGCGGCGCCGGCGACGTCGGATACCGGGAGCTACACGCCCGTGTGGATGCCCCTCGGCGAGATGCACCATCACGACGTCCGTCCGCGGGCTCTTGCCGCGCTGCTCGCCGCCACAACCTTCCGGCGGCGCCGCTGACCAGCCGCGAGACTCGCTGAGTGCTTCGCCTGTGCCGAATGGACACGACCGGGAAGAGGGCCGCCAGGGCTCCGGAACCACGCGCCGCTGGCGCATCCCTGACGCAGGTCGACGCGCCGAACCGCGTCGGGCGCCAGCGGGCCAGCCGGCCGGCGGCCCAGCTGGCCGGTTTGGGCTCCGCCCGGCGAGCGCCCTGACACCTGCTGCCTGCGCCAGAATCCGCGGTCGCGCGTCCGGGCGCCGCGCCGCATAATGATCCCATGCCGCTGCACATGACCGCCACCGTATTCGTGCTCGACCGGCTGGAGCGGCCGTCCCGCATGCTCTTCGTGCGGCACGCCAAGGGGCATTTGGCCGGCCTGTGGCTGCCTCCGGGCGGCCACGTGGAGCCGGGTGAACGGCCCGACGCCGCAGCGGTGCGCGAGGTGCGCGAGGAGACGGGCATCGCCGTCCGACTGCTCGACCTGGCGCCTTCGGGGTACCCCCTGCGCCCGGGGGAGGGGGTTGAGCGCATGCCCCAGCCCCACCACATCCAGGTGGAGGACATCGCGGGGACCCCGGCGGAGCCAGCCCACCAGCACCTCGACGTCCTGTTCGTGGCGGTCGCCGACGCGCCGCCCGACGCGGTGGTCGCCGAGGCTGGCCGGCCGGCGCGGTGGCTGGCGGAGGGGGACTTGGAGGATTGGCCCCTGGTTCCGGACGCGCGCCTCTGGGCGCGAACGATCCTGGGCGAGCTCCGGCGGAACGGCTGAAGGCTGAAGCCCGCGCTGACAGCTCAGCGCAGCCAGCTGTCCCCCACGAGGTCGGGCCGAGCGGCGGGTGAGTCGCGCAGCGTCTGCACCGAACGGACGACAGCAAGCGGGATGGCCGTCGTGGCTCCGGGCTCACCCACCAGCAGCCGGTCGCCCTCCACGCCCTGAATCCGAACGATGCCGAACGAATTCAGGATGACAAGCTCCCCTACGAGCGAACGCCACGCCGCCGCCGAGCACTCCATGGCGCAAATGTTCGATTTTCCCCGCCTGAGACCTTCCCGCTCCGGCGGTGTCCAGGCCAGGATCGTTCGACATCGTCGCTGTTTGCGTGATCCGATTCGGCTCCAATCGAGACGTGACGACAGGACGGAGCCCGGAGGCTGTCGCCTCCGGGCTCCGATTCTGCCGTCCGGTGGGTCGCCACGCGCACGGGCTGTGTCGAGCGCAGCCGGTCTTCGGCGCGGCCGCTCCGGGCTGGAAGGCGGTCGCGTCCGGATCGGGGCGGGGGGAGCGGGGCCCTGCCCCGGCGCGGATCAGGTCCGCGCCGGGAGCATCTCGCACCGGCTGCCTCAGTCGGCGGCCGGCGCCGGGGCGACCTCGTCCGCGTCGTCGTCGTGGGTGTACCAGACCATCTCGGCCAGGCCCTCGGCCGCCATCAGGTCCGCCAGGACCTGCGCGTCGGCGTGGGTGCTGATGGCACGCCCGCGGTACCACGCGATCCAAAGGCCGACCCGCAGCTGCGGCGGCACCTGCGGCAGCTCCTGTAGTTGCGGCGTCCGCATTGGTTGCATCGGATCTCGCCTCCCTCGGGATGGTACGCCCGGAACGGCCAGCAACCAACGTCCGTATTCGTTCGAGAATTCACGAACAACTACCGGCTCCGGCCCTGGCACGTGATGGCAGCCCCCCGCACGCAACGCCATGCTCGCGCACGCGGTCGCACACGCCTTCTTCCGTCCGCGGCCTCCGCGTAGTAGACTCAAACTATATCTGAAGTCACTTCAGATTGGCCGACCGCCTTTGGCTCCCGCGCCGCAAGCCGCCTCAGCGGCCGCTCCACGCCCCCGACCCCCCGGACGGAGGTGCTGGCCTTGCTCGTCTGGCTCCAGTTGATCGGCCGGAGCGCGGTCGATACGGTCACGACGGTCACGATTCCGGTTGCCGTGCTCCTTTGGCTTCTGGCCTGGCTCGAGGCCTCCGGTCGCCTGGAGCCCCGCCGCTTCCTCGCCGGCACGGGCTGGCGCCAGACGGTTTACGGCGCCGGCCTCGCCGCCATCCCGGGCTGCGCCGGCGGGATCGCGGTCAGTAAGATGTACGTCGAGGGTCTGGTGGCACCCGCCGCGCTCTGGGCGGCCCACATTGCGACGGCCGGCGACGCCTCGTTCGTGCTGTTGGTTGGCCGGCCTCTGACCGCCATCGGCATCTTCGCCTTCCTCTTCGTCCTCGGATCGATCTGCGGGGTGGTGCTGATCGCGCGCCGCCGCGCCGCGCCGGCCGAGGCCGTCCGCCCCCTTGTGGGCGGCGAGGCGGCCGTGGAGGGGCCAGATGATGACGAGGAGGGCGAGGAGGGGGCGGGGGTACCCCGCCTCTATCTCGCTTGGGTGGTTGCCGTGGTTGCGGCGG
>JAJYVM010000033.1 GCA_021792015.1 Bacillota bacterium
GCGGGTGGTGTCGGTGGCGCCGCTGCTCGGCGATGCGATCGTCCGCATTCACGAGGACCGGTCGATCAGCGAGCTCTTCCGGCAGGGGGGCGCCTGAAGCCAGGGAGGGCCACGGACGGGGCGGCTGCCCCCCGCCAGGCGAATCTTGTTTGACAGGGCTTTTCCGACTCTCTTAGTATGAGAGGCGCCGCCGGGGGACACCCCCCGGGGGTTGTTGCGTGCTCTACGGGGGTGGAATCCCATGGCGGAATGGAATCTCGCGGCGAGCCAGCGCGAGCCGGGGCACCCGGGCCGTGCGCGGACGGGCGGCCAGGTGCCGGCGGTGCTTTACGGGCGGGGAATCGACGCACAGGCCCTGGCCGTCGACCGCCACGCCCTGCTGGGCCTTTTGCACCGTGGCGGCGCCCACCATGTGATCCGCCTGAAGGTGGGCAGCGGCCGCGAGCGGCCGGCGATGATCAAGGAGATCCAGTGGCACCCGGTGGACGGCTCCATCGTCCACGTCGACTTCCACGCGATCTCCCTGAACGAGGCCATCCACGCCGACGTGCCGCTGCGGCTGACGGGCGAGGCCGAGGTCGCCAAGAAGGGCGCCCTGATCGAGCAGGAGCGGCACGAGCTGCGCGTGAGCTGCCTGCCCGGCGACCTGCCCGAGGCCATCGTCGTCGACGTGGCGGCGCTGGATGTGGGCGAGGTGCTGACGGTCGGCGACCTCACCCTGCCAAAGGGCGTGCGGGCCCTGGACGGGGCGGGCGACATCGTGCTCTCGATCGCCCTGCCGCGCGCCGCGGAGGAGCCGGCGTCGGCCGAGGCGGGCGCCGAGTCCGAGGCGGCGGGCGCGGCGGCCGAGCCCGAGGTCGTCGGGCGGCGGGCCCGGCCCGAGGGCGAGCGCCAGGGCTAGGAGGCGCGGGCGGCCGCGGACACGCAGCAGCTGCATCTGGTCGTGGGCCTCGGCAACCCCGGGGCCGAGTACGCGGAAACCCGCCACAACGCGGGCTTCTGCGTTGTGGACGCACTCGCGCGGCGATGGGGCGGCCGCTTTCGGCGTGGGCTCTTCGCCCAGTCGGAGACGTGCCGCATCCACCTCGCCGGCATTCCCGTGCTGCTCGTCAAGCCCATGACGTACATGAACCTCAGCGGCAAGGCGCTGGCGCCGCTGCTGCGCCGCGAGGCGATCCCGGCCGCGCGCCTCGTGGTGGTCCACGACGACATGGACGTCCCGCTCGGCCGGCTGCGGCTGCGAGCCGGCGGCGGCACGGGCGGCCACCGCGGGATGGCCTCGGTCATCGCCAGCCTGGGCACCGAGGCGGTGGCGCGGGTGCGCGTGGGCATCGGCCGCCCGCCGGACGGGATCGACGCGGCGCAGTTCGTGCTGTCGCCGGTGCGGGGCGGCGAGCGCGCGCTCTGGCAGCAGGCCATCGACTCGGCGGCCGAGGCCGTGGAGGTCGTCCTCCGGGACGGGCTGGAGCGGGCCATGGAGCGCTTCAACGGGGCCGGGGAATCCCAGCGGCCCGGGCCCGCGCCCGCATCCCCG
Organism: Bacillota bacterium; assembly: GCA_021792015.1. GTDB lineage: Bacteria > Bacillota > Sulfobacillia > RBS10-35 > JAJYVM01 > JAJYVM01. The sequence continues at coordinate 1,535 of JAJYVM010000033.1, forward strand.
ACCTGACCGGCACCGCGCGGGCGGCGCGGCCGGCGCCCGTAAACGCGAGGAGGCCCGAGGCTTGCAGCTCGTGGACGTCGCCGGTCCCCTGTGGCCGGATCTCCCGGAGTACCGCGGACTGATCGACGGCCTGCGCAAGGGTACACGCGAGACCCTGGTGCACGGCCTGCCGGCGCCGGCCGCCCTGGCGCTGCTGGCGACGGTCGCCAGCGACACGGGGCGGCCGCTGTGCGTCCTGACCCCCGATTGGGCGCAGGCGGAGGCGGCGGCCGACGATCTGGGCGCATGGCTCGGGCCCGAGCGCGTGGTGTGCCTGCCCCCGCGGGACGTCCTGCCCTACGCGGTCGTGGCGCAGAGCGCGGACCTGGCGGCGCGGCGCATCACGGCGCTGGCCCGGGCCATGGGGGTGGCGCCCTCGGGCGTTGCCGGCGCGGGCCCGGATGCGGCAGCCGGTGCCGCCGCCCCAGTCCTGGTCCTGCCGGTCGCGGCCATGCGGCGCCTGCTGGCGCCGGCGGCGGACTTTGCCGCGGCCTGCCTGCGGCTGGCCACGGGGCAGACCTGGACGCCGCGGGACCTGGCTGCCGCCCTGCAGCGGGCGGGCTATGAGCCCCTGCCCCTGGTGGAGGGCCCGGGCGCCTTCGCGCTGCGCGGCGGCATCGTCGACGTCTTCCCCCTTGGCGAGGACCTGCCCCTGCGGGTGGAGTTCTTCGACGACCAGATCGAGTCGATGCGCACGTTCGACCCCAGCAGCCAGCGCGGGCAGCAGGTGCGCGAGCAGGCGCTCGTCCTGCCGGCGCGGGAGGTTCCGGCGCCGGAGCAGGTGGAGGCGGTGCTCGAGCGGATCGCCGCGGCGGCGGACCAGGCGGCGGCCCGGCTGACGGGCGAGGCGCGCCAGCGTCTGGAGGACATGGTGGCCGAGGATCTCGCGGGGCTGCGGGCCGGCACGGCGGCCGGGCGTTGGGAGACCTACCTGCCGTACGCCGCCCCGCCGAGCCACCCGATGGACTACATGCCGGCGCGCGCGCTGGTGGCGGTGCTGGAGCCGGCGCGCACGGCGGAGGCCGCGCGGGACTATGAGCGCCAGGAGGCCGACCGGCTCGTCGGGTTTCTGCAGGACGGCCGCATGCTGCCCGAACAGGTCGAGGCGTTCGCCTACCCCGCGGATTGGCTGGGGTGGATGCGCGGGCACCAGATCGTCTACGTGGCGGGGCTGGGCCAGGCGGTGGCCGGGGCGGATCCCCAAGACGTCCTGGCGGTCTCGGCGCGCGAGGTGCCGAGCTTCCGCGGCCAGTGGGAGATGGCCGGCGAGGAGATGCGGCGCTGGCGCGACCAGCGCTACCACATCCTCTGCACGGCCGGCAACGCGGCCCGGGCCGCGCGGGTGGCCGAGGAGGTCATCTCGACGGGCGTGAGCGCCGCCGTGGACGCCGAGCCGGCGCCGGGCCGGGCCACCGTGGTGGCATCCCCACTTGCGGCCGGGTTCGAGTTCCCCGGTCTGCGCCTGGTCGTGCTGACGGAGGCCGACCTCTTCGGGCGGCGTGCGCGGGCGCCGCGCCGCAGCGCGCGCTCCCAGCCCGGCGGCACTCGCCTGCTGTCCTATGAGGACCTCCAGGTCGGCGACTACGTGGTGCACGTGCAGCACGGCATCGGCCAGTACCTCGGCACCAAGACCCTGACCGTGCAGGGCGTGCAGCGCGACTACCTGATGATCCGTTATGAGGGCGCCGACCGGCTCTACGTGCCGACGGACCAGATCGACCTCATTCAGAAGTACATCGGCGGCGAGGGGCGCGATGTCCGGGTCGGCCGGCTGGGCGGCGATGCCTGGCTCAAGGCCAAGCAGCGCGTCAAGGAGTCCGTGCGGGCCATGGCGGAGGAGCTGATCGGGCTGTACGCCGCCCGCCAAGCGGCGCCGGGGCATCCCTTCCCGGCGGATTCCCCGTGGCAGCGCGATTTCGAGGACGCCTTCCCGTTCGAGGAGACGCCGGACCAGTTGCAGGCGACCGCGGAGATCAAGGCCGACATGGAGCGCAGCCAGCCGATGGAGCGGCTGCTCTGCGGGGATGTGGGCTACGGCAAGACCGAGGTGGCCATGCGGGCGGCCTTCAAGAGCGTCATGGACGGCCGCCAGGTCGCCGTGCTCGTGCCGACCACGATCCTCGCGGAGCAGCACTTCCTGACCTTCAGCGAGCGCATGCGCGGCTTCCCGGTCACGGTGCAGATGCTGTCGCGCTTCCGGGACCGCCGCGAGCAGGAGGCCACCGTCACCGGCCTGCGCCGCGGCACCGTCGACATCGTGATCGGCACGCACCGCCTTCTGCAGGCGGATGTCGACTTCGCCAAGCTCGGCCTGCTGGTCGTCGACGAGGAGCACCGCTTCGGGGTGGCGGACAAGGAGCGCATCAAGCGCCTGCGCCAGGGCGTCGACTCCCTCTCGATGACGGCGACGCCCATCCCGCGCACCCTGCACATGGCCATGGCCGGCATCCGCGACATGAGCGTCATCGAGACGCCCCCGGAAAACCGCTTTCCCGTGGAGACCTACGTGCTGGAGTGGAGCGAGGCCCTCTGCGCCGACGCGCTGCAGCGCGAGCTGCGGCGCCGGGGGCAGGTCTTCTACCTGCACAACCGCGTGCAGAGCATCGCCCGCGCGCACGAGCGGCTGCTGCGGCTGGCGCCGGGGGCGCGGATCGCCGTCGCGCACGGCCAGATGGCCGAGGACGAGCTGGAGCGGGTCATGGTCGACTTCTGGCACGGCGCATACGACGTTCTGCTCTGCACCACGATCATGGAGTCGGGCTTGGATGTGCCCAACGCCAACACCCTCATCGTCGAGGACGCCGACCGGCTCGGCCTGGCGCAGCTCTACCAGATCCGCGGCCGCGTCGGCCGCAGCGACCGGCTGGCGTACGCCTACTTCACGTACCGCCGCGAGAAGGCCCTGAGCGAGATCGCCGAGAAGCGCCTGATGGCGATCAAGGAGTTCACGGAGCTGGGCTCGGGGTTCAAGATCGCCCTGCGCGACCTGGAGCTGCGGGGCGCCGGCAACATCCTCGGGGCCGAGCAGCACGGATTCGTGGCCGCCGTCGGCTTCGACCTCTACGCGCAGATGCTGGAGGAATCCGTCCGCGAGCTCCGCGGCGAGCGGGCGGTTCCCACCACGCGCTGCAGCGTGGAGATCCGCGTGGATGCCTACCTGCCGGACGCCTACATCGCCGACCCCCGGGTGAAGCTGGAGTTCTACAAGAAGGTCAACGCCGCCGCGAGCCGCGAGGAACTGGCGGCCACGGAGGCGGAGATCCGTGACCGCTACGGCCCCTACCCGCCTGAGGTCGGCCACCTGCTGCGCCTGGCCCGCATCCGCATCGCGGCGCAGGATCTCGGCATGCTCAGCATCGCCCACGAGGGCGACAGCGTGCATCTGACCTTCCCCGGCTACATGGCCGAGCTCATCGGCGGTCTCGACGAGCTGAGCCGCCGCTTCGGGCGCCGCATCGCCAAGCAGCGCCGCCCGCGTCCGGCCCTCACCCTGCGGCTTTCCGCCCGCGACGACACGACGGTGCTCGGCGAGATCGAGGGCCTGCTGGCGGAGCTCGGGCGGGACCCCGCCATCCAGAACTGGCGCCGCAGCCTGGACGCCTCACCCGCGTAAATTCCGTCGCCACGGGCCTTCATTTCGTCTTAACAGCTTTGGACTAGATTTCCTACGGCATCGCGGGTGTCGAGGGGGCTGCCCCGTGCACCGGTCGCCGTGGTCCGAAGGAGCCATCCCGCGCCACACAGGTGAGCGGGCGGCGCTGTGTCCACCGCCGATCACCAAGCCGGCCCGGGCCTGCCTGGCCACAGCCCGTCCGGCCGTTCCCGCCCTTGTTCCCGTGGCCGCGGCCCGCACCCCTCCCCGTTGCCGGGCGCGGCAACCTGCCGGCGGCGCCCCCAACTGCCACGGTCGCGGATGGGCCTGCCAGCCAGCCTCTGGCGGCGATGGCGGCGAGCGCCGGTGCGGCGCCCGCGACGACTTTCCTCCGCACGCGCGGCATGGGCGCAACCCTCGTCCGTGGCGCGCTCCGCCGCCGGCCCGCCAGCACGGGCGGGGACGGCGGGTCCGGGACGTACTGTGTACCGTGGCGGCTGCCGGCCAGGCCGGCGCGCGGTAGGGGGGATCCTCAATGGACATGACATCATGGCTCGCCGCGGCGAGCGCGCCTGAGCTCGTCAGCGCCGCACCGAGTTGGCTCATGACCCTCCTGTTCGTCGGCGCCTGGACCATGATCGCCTACACCGCCTACGCGCTGGCGCTGGCCACGGTGGGCATGGTGGTGAAGCCGCGGCACCTGCGGGCGGCACCCAGCCGGCGCTTTGCGGTCGTCATCCCCGCCCACGACGAGCACGTGGTGATCGGCAACCTGGTCGACAGCTGCCTGGCGCTGCGGTACCCGCGCCACCTCTTCGACGTCTTCGTCGTGGCCGACAACTGCAGCGACGACACCGCCCGGGTCGCCCGCGCCCACGGCGCCCAGGTGATCGAGCGCTTCAGCCACACGCGGCGCGGCAAGGGCCACGCGCTCGCGGACGCCTTTTCGCGCCTGCTTGCCGGCCACCGCCACTACGACGCGTTCCTGGTCTTCGACGCCGACAACCTGGTCCACCCCGACTTCCTCCGGGTGATGAACGCCCACCTCGCCGCCGGCCACCACATCGTCCAGGGGCGTCTCGACGTGAAGAACCCCAACGACACGTGGGTCGCCGCCACCTTCGGCATGTCGTTCTGGGTCAGCAACCGCTTCTGGTTCCTGGCCAAGGACCGCCTCGGCCTGTCGGCCGCCCTCGGCGGAACGGGCATGTGCATCTCCACGGCCGCGCTGCGCCGGGTCGGCTGGTCGCCGGCGACCCTGACCGAGGACCTGGAGTTCTCCGCACGCGCCCTGCTGGTCGGGCTTCGCACCCACTGGGCCCACGACGCCATCGTCTACGACGAAAAGCCCCTGGGCTTCGTGCAGTCGCTGCGCCAGCGCATGCGGTGGGCCCAGGGCCAGACCCAGGTGATCGCCCGCTACCTGCCCAGCCTGGTCTGGTCCGGCCTGCACGAGGGCAGCCTGGTCCAGATCGAGGGCGCGATCGCGCTGCTGCAGCCATTCTGCGTCCTGCTCTCGACGGTGCTCCTGGTCGCGGATCCCCTGGTGGTGCACACCTGGTCCGTCAGGATCGTGGCCTTCGGGGCACCGGCCTGGATCGCCGTCACGCTGATCAACATCCTGTTGCCGGTGGCCGCCGTGCTGCGCGACCGGCGCCCGCGCACCCCGCTGCGCTACCTGCTGCTCTATCCGGTGTTCCTCGCCAGCTCCGTGCCGCTGACCTGGGGCGCCCTCTTCACGGCGCGCAACCGCTCCTGGAGCCACACCGTGCACACGCGCGCCATGGCGTACGCGCAGGTCGTGGGACGGGAGGGCTCGGCCTGAGGGCGCCGTCCCCCCCGCGGCGCAGCACGGCGAGCACGAGACGGCTGCCTTCCGGCATAGGCCGTCCCGACTCGACCGCATACTACCGGTCGTGGACGGGAGGCGTGCGCATGAAGGCGACCGGCATCGTCCGGCGCATCGACGATCTGGGCCGGATCGTGATCCCGAAGGAGATCCGGCGGACCCTGCGCATCCGCGAGGGCGACCCGCTGGAGATCTTCGTGGACCGCGACGGCGAGGTCATCCTCAAGAAGTACTCGCCCATCGGCGAGCTGGGGGACTTCGCCAAGGAGTACGCGGACTCGCTCCACGAGACATCGGGCCACATCGCCCTGATCGCGGACCGCGAGGCGATCATCGCCGTGGCCGGCGCACCGAAGAAGGAGTTTCTGGATAAGCGCGTGGGCAGCGTCGTGGAGCAGTGCATGCACGGGCGGGCGACGGTCGCCAGCGCCGCCGGCCGCGTTGCGGGCGCGCTGGTCGGCGACGACGAGGATGGCTCGCGGCTTCCCAGCTTCGTCGCCGCCCCGATCGTCGCGGGGGCGGAGTCCATCGGCGCCGTGATCCTCGCCAGCCGCGAGGCCACGCCGGCCATGGGCGACATGGAGCGCAAGCTGGCGGAGACGGCGGCCGGCTTCCTCGCCCGCCAGATGGAGTCCTAGGCGAGCCGGTCGGGGGCGGGCCCTGCCGCGCCTGCCGCCGCCAGGGCGTGCCACGTCCGGATCCGACACGGCCTCCGGCCTGATGCCGGCGGGCGCCCTGGCCGCGGATGCACACGGGGGGTGCTGTGCGCAGACGGCGGGCTTGGTCAGACTCGCGCCGGATGCGCATAATGAGCCATGCGGATGGAGCAGCCGCAGCCTGAGCGCGGCTCGGCGGGGCACGGCCACGCCGGCGCCTTCCTTGCCGGCGCGCTGATCCTGCTGATCGGCAGCCTCCTGAGCCGTCTCCTGGGCGGCGTTTATCACTTCGTGCTGCCCATCCTCATGGGCGGCGGCACGCAGGCCGCCGTGGGCATGGGCCTGTTCGGCATGGCCTATCCGCTCTACAACGTCATGCTCTCCCTGTCGGCCGTCGGCGTGCCGCTCGGGATCAGCAAGCTGGTGGCCGAGTCCACGGCGCAGGGCCGCCGCTGGGAGGCCGCCCGCATCTTCCGCGTGGCCGTGCTGGCCCTTTCCATCCTCGGGGCGGTCCTGAGCGTCGCCCTCTACCTGCTGGCCGACCCCGTGGCCCGTCTGATCGCCCAGGATCCCCGCGCGGCCATCGCCATCCGCGCCATCGCGCCCGCCGTCTTCTTCGTGTCGCTGGAGTCGGCCTACCGCGGCGTCTTTCAGGGGCTGCAGCACATGGCGCCCCACGCCGCCTCCCAGGTCGTCGAGCAGATCATCCGCGTGCTGACCATGTTCGCCCTGGCCGTGATCCTCCTGCCCCGGGGCATCCAGTACGCCGCCGCCGGCGCCAGCTTCGGCGCCGTCACCGGTGCGGCGGCCGGCCTCGCCTTCCTGGCCATCGTGATCCGCCGCGACCGCCTCACGCGCACCGTCTGGCAGGAGCGGCGCGCCGTCGCCGACACCCGTGGCGGGCCATCCACCAGCATGGTGCTGAAGCGCCTGGCCGCGCTCGTCATCCCGATCGCCCTGGCAGGCATGGTGCTGCCGCTGATCAACCTGATCGACGCCGTGGTCGTGCCCCTGCGCCTGCACGCCGCCGGCCTCGGGGCGCAGGCAACCGGGCTCTACGGCGTCCTGGTGGGCTACGCCATGCCCTTCATGGTGGCGCCGTCCATCGTCACCACGGCCCTGGCGGTGAGCCTTGTCCCATCGATCTCCGACGCCGTCGCCCGCGGCGAGCGGGCCGTGGCCGCGGGCCGTGCCGCCGTCGGCATGCGCGTCACGCTGCTGCTGACGGTGCCGGCAGCCCTGGGCCTGTTCGTGCTGGCCGGTCCCCTGCCACAGCTTCTCTACCACTCGCCGGCGACGGCGCGCCCCCTGGCGGTCATGGCCTGGGGTGTCGTGTTCCTCGGCGTCCAGCAGACGACGACCGGCGTGCTGCAGGGCATGGGGCTGCCCGGCGTCCCCGTGGTCAACCTGCTGTATGGGGCTGCCGTCAAGGTGCTGTTGACGTGGTGGCTGGTGGGCATTCCCGGCTGGAACGTGACCGGCGCCGCCCTCGGCACCGTGGCGGCGTTCGCTGTGGCCAGCGTGCTGAACGTGCGCGCCGTGCAGGCCCGCCTCGGCCCCGTGGTGGACGTCGGTGCCCTGGTGCGCGTGCTGGCCGCCGCCGCGGCCATGGGGGTCGTGGCCGACATGGTCCTGCGCGCCGTCGCCGGCCACCGCCTGGTCGTCGGCATCGCGGCGACCGTCGTGGTCGGCGTCGTGGTCTACGTGCTGGCCCTGGCCGCCGTCGGCGGCATCCGCCGCGCCGACGTGGAGAGCCTGCCCCGCTTCGGCGTGCGGCTGGCCCGCGTCCTGGCCCGCCTGCACCTGGTGCGGGACTGACCACGCGCGGGGCCGACCGCCTGCGGGAGTCCGCGCCCGCGGGGCTGAACACGTGCGGGACTGCAAAGAGGGGGACGATGCGGCCGTGGCCACCTCCGCCTGGGACGAGCTGCTGGGGCTGATCAGGAGGCTGCGGGCGCCGGACGGCTGCCCGTGGGACCGCGCCCAGACCCACCGCAGCCTGCGCAAGTACGCGCTGGAGGAGGCCCGTGAGGTCTGCCAGGCGGTCGACAGCGAGGATATGGATGCGCTGGCCGAAGAATTGGGAGACTTGCTGCTGCAGGTCGTGCTGCACGCCGCCATCGCCGAGGAGGATGGGGCGTTCGGACCCGACGACGTGGTGCGGCGCCTGGCCGCCAAGTTGGTGCGGCGGCACCCGCACGTGTTCGGTGAGCTGACCGCGGCCAGCCCCGAGGAGGTGGCGGCCCTCTGGGCGAGCGCCAAGGCGGCGGAGCGGGCGCAAACGGGGGCCGACAGCGGGCCGCGCCCGTTCCTGGACGAGGTGCCGCGTGACCTGCCGGCCCTGGCGGAGGCGCAGGAGCTTGGCCGCCGCGCCGCACAGGTCGGGTTCGACTGGGGCGAGGCCGGGGCGGCATGGCCGAAGGTCGCGGAGGAGAGCCGGGAGCTGGAGGCGGCCATGGCCGCCGGCGACCAGGCGGCCGCGGAGGATGAGCTGGGGGATGTGCTGTTCGCCGTGGTGAACACCGCCCGCCTGCTCGGCCTGGACGCGGAGCTGGCCCTTTACCGCACCAACGCGAAGTTCCGCCACCGCTTCGCCGCGATCGAGGACGCGGCACGCAAAGCGGGCCGCGACCTAAATGGGCTGGGTTTGGACGCGATGGAAGCCGCCTGGCAGGCCGCGAAGCGGCCGGAGCGGTAGAGACGAGGAGGCAATCGAGTTGAACAAGGTGGAGCTGGTTTCGGCGCTCGCGGACCGCACGGGGCTGACCAAGCGCGACGCGGATCGCGTGGTGGACGCGTTCTGCGACGTGATCGAGGAGGCCCTGGCCCACGGCGACAAGGTGAGCCTGGTGGGCTTTGGTACCTTCGAGGTGCGCGAGCGGCAGCCGCGCATGGGGCGCAACCCCCAGACGGGTGAGCAGCTTCAGATCCCGGCCGCCCGCGTGCCGGCCTTCCGTGCCGGCAAGGCGCTCAAGGAGACGGTGGAGCGGTAGGGGGCGAGGGGGCAGGGGCGTCCGGCGGGCCCTCCTCGGCGATCTCCGCGTAGAGCTCGGCCGCCGCCGCCCGCCCCTGCTGGGGCCGGTCCGGCACGGCCAGCACGCGCACGGTGATCACCCGGTGGCTGAAGTCCAGGCGCAGCACGTCGCCGGCGGCCACGGCCGTCGAGGCGCGGGCCTGGCGGCCGTTCACCTGCACATGCCCGCCGTCGCAGAAGGCGTTGGCCAGGGCGCGCCGCTTGATCAGCCGGCTGACCTGCAGGTACTTGTCGAGGCGCATGGAGCCATTCATTCGCGGCCGCGGATCCGGCGGCCTGCTCTGCATGCCCTCCGCGGCGGGACGGCACGTCGGCGCCGTACCCGCCCGCCCGGTCCTACCGCCCCGCCGCGCGCATACCCTTGGCAGGGGACCAGGCACCCAGAGGGGCGTGGATCAGCATGACGCAGCAGCCGGGGTCGGGCAGGCCGGCAGGCGCCCACCGCCTGGTGCTGGAGAGCCGCGAGCAGTGCAGCGTGAGCGGCGTCCTGCGCGTGGCCAGCTTCGATGACAAGACGATCGTGCTGGAGACGGACTGCGGCGCCCTGACCCTGCAGGGCAGCGAGCTGCAGATCCAGCAGCTCGACCTTGACGCCGGCACCTTCGCGGTTCAGGGCGTGATCAGCAGCGCCACCTACAGCACGGGCGGCGCGGGCGGGCGGGGCGCTGGCCGGGGGCGTCGGCGGGGGGGCCTTGGCGTCGGCCGGCGCCTCCGGTAGCGGCGCCGCCGCCGGCGCCGCCGCCGGCTGGCAGCCGAGGGCCCGGCCCCAGCAGCACGGGGTGGTCCTTTGTACGCAGTCGCCGACCAGGTCCGGATGTTCCTGGCGACCGCCCTCACCGGCGTCATCCTGGCCGGGGCCTTCGACTGGCACCGCGCCTGGCGCGCGGTCCTGCGGCCGCGGGGGTGGGGCGGCCACGCGCTGGACCTCGTCTTTGTGCCGGTGGGCGCCGTCATCGTCGCGGGCGGGCTGCTGGCCGCCAACTGGGGCGACCTGCGCGCGTATGCCTTCGGCGGGCTGATCCTCGGGGCGTGGGCCTACGTCCGCCTGGCGAGCCCCGTGCTGCTCCCGGTCGAGCGGGCGACCGCCGGCTGGACGCTGGCCGCTGGCCGGGCGGCATGGCGCGCGGCCCTTTGGCCCGTTCGCCTGGGGCGGGCCAGCGCCAGCCGTGCCGGCCGCCTCGCCCGGGGTGCCGAGGCCACGGCCCGGCGCGCGGCCGGTTGGGCGCAGCGGCAGCGTCCCCGCGTCCGTCAGGGCCTGCAGGCCCGCCGGCCGCGGATGCCCCGGATGCCGCGGCTCCTGCGGCTCCCAGGGCGCAGGCGCGGGCCCACACCACCCCCGCCGCGTTCCTGACCCCCAGGGCGCGGGCGCGCCGGGCGCGGATGCGGCTCCTGCGGCTCCCAGGGCGCGGGCGCGGGCGCGGCCCCACACCACCCCCGCTGCCGCCTCCGTCGCATTCCCGACACTCGCCGCGCATCCCGCCGCGCATCCCGCCGCCGCCGCGTTCCTGACTCAGACGGCCGTGAGCTTCCAGCGCCCTGTGCGCCAGCGCCAGAGGATCAGCAGCGAGCGGCACGTCTGGTCGGCGGCGATGGCCAGCCACGCCCCGAAAAGCCCCATGCCGAAGGCGTCGACGAACAGGTAGCCGAGGCCGAGGCGGAACGGCCAGACGCCGATGAAGGTCGAGAGCAGCGGGAAGCGGGTGTCGCCCGCGCCGCGCAACCCGCCGGCGTATGCAAACTGGATCGACTGCAGCGGCTGGATCAGGCCGAGGACGATCATGGCGATCCCACCCTCGGCGGCCACCTGCGGATCGCCCGAGTACAGGCCGAAGATCCAGCGCCGCCCGAGGACGAAGAAGATGCCCGTGGCGATGGCCAGCACCGCCGCCATGCGGTTGGTGACCTGGCCTGCCCGCTCCGCCATGTCCGGCCGGCCGGCGCCCATGTTCTGGCCGACCAGCGTCGTGGCCGCGATGGAGAAGGCCGTACCGGGCGTGTACGAGAGGCTCCAGATGTTGAGCGCGATCTGGTGGGCGGCGAAGGTCACGGTGCCGAGCCCGGCGACCACGCGCAGAAAGAGCATCACCCCGCCGCGCATGACGGCCTGCTCCCCGGCCGCCGGCAGGCCGACGCGCACGATCCGCCGCACCAGATCGGCCCGGAAGCGGTAGCCGTCGCGGAAGGAGACCCGCACGGGGCAGCGGCCGCTGAACACGGCCTGGAGCGCCAGCCCGCAGGCCGTCACGTACGCCGCCACCGTGGCGTAGCCGGCGCCCAGCACGCCGAAGCGGGGCAGCCCCCCCAGCCCGTAGATGAGGGGGAATCCCACCACGATCAGGACGATGTTGGCGACGATGTTGATCCGCATGGGGGTGCGCGTGTCGCCGGCCCCGCGCAGGATCGCCGTCAGGCTCAGGGCCAGGGTGTTGAAGGCCAGGGCGGCGCCCACGGTGCGGAAGTAGGGGATCGCCATCGCCAGCGTGTCCGGGCCGGCGCCCATGAAGATCAGGACGGGCCGGGCCAGGGCGGCGCACAGCAGCGAGACGAGGATCCCCATGCTGATGTTGAGCACGAATGTCTGCTTGGCCGCCTCGTTGGCGGTGCGCGGGTCGCCCGCCCCGATCGCGCGGGCGACCAGGGCTGTCGTGCCCACGTCGAGCGCCACGAAGATCGACTGCGTGAAGAAGACCGGCTGGCTGGTCAGGCCGACGGCGTCGATGGCCCGCGGCCCGAGCCGGCCCACCATCATCAGGCTGACGAGCGACACCAGGGTGATGAGCGACTGCTCGACGAGCGCCGGCCCGGCCAGCGACCAGATCGCCCGTTGCAGGGGGCGATCGGTCAGAAGGGGCGACTCGGCGGCGGCTCCTACCAGGGAGGCCGCGCCAGGCGCTGCCACAGGGCACCCTCCTCGGAGGTCCGGCGATGGGCCGGCCAGTTATGTTAGCAGGACCACATAATGCCGTCAATGGACGGCGCCCACGGCGCCGTCCGCAGCGGCTTCCCGGGCGGCGCCGCGGACGACGGCGACGCTCCACACGGAATCCGGGGCGCGCCAAGGAGGTGTCCGGCTGGCTGCCCGCGAATGGGCAAACTCACTTTCGTACAGGATTTGTCCACAATTTGTGCAGGGACGTGGATAACTGTTGCAGATCGAGATCCGGGGCGCTGAGCGGCTGAGCTTCCGGGAGCGCCAGGCGGTTGTCCTCAAGGAGACGGGTCATGGCACCGAGGCGATCGCGGCGCGCCTTCGGATCGCGCCCGCGACCGTGGGCACCCTGCTGAGCCGGGCCAAGGCCAAGGGGTACCAGGTCGTGATCGTGATCTCAGGCGATCCGCTCTCGCTGTTCGACGGGGAAGACGAAGCCGACGACACGCCCCAGCCGGAGGCTGAGTGATGAGCACGCGACCGCGCGCCCGGACGACCCGGACCCTCACCGCCGCGAGTGACCGCCTGATCCTGGGTGCGGCGGTGCCGGCCGCCCGCGCGCCGGCGCCCAGGGGCCGCCGCGCGCCCGCCGAGACGGCTGCGCCGATGCGCCGGACGGTGCTGGGTATCCGGCTGCCCCGGCTGGGTCCGGCGCGCCGCCCGCGCTGGCCGCGTGTGGTGCTGGCGGTGATCGCGGTGTACGCGGTCGTGCTGGCGAGTTCCGACATCGTGCGCCTGGTCGCTCTCAACCGGGAGATCGCGACCGTGAACGCCCAGATCGCACAGGTCCACGCGCATGAGGCGGTGCTGCGGATGGAGGCCGCGGCCCTGCAGAGCCCGGCGGACATCGCCGACACCGCGCACAAGTGGCTCGGGTTGGCCTCGCCGGGCGACATCGTGTTCACGCCGGTTTCGTCCGGCGCGCATTAGGCGGCCCGCCACCGGCCTGCCCGCAGCGACCGCGCGTCGAGGTCGTCGGATGCGGGAACATGCGCAGTCAGTGCGCTTCCGCGGGCCGGAACCGGCGTCGCCCTAGCATTCCCCCCGTCACGCGAAACCCTTGGGCGACGCGTGTTCCAGCCTGCCTGGCAATTGACAGCGCATCCGCGCCGCCGGTATAATGGCGCCGCACTCCAAGCGGAATCAGGAGGAATCTTCACCGCATGTCGCTCGTTGTCGGCAGCGTCGTCGAAGGTGTCGTAACGGGCATCACCAATTTTGGCGCCTTCGTCGAGCTGCCGTCCGGCCAGACCGGCCTCGTGCACATCAGCGAGGTTGCCGACGCGTACGTCAAAGATATCAACGAGTTCCTGAAGAAGACCGACAAGGTCAAGGTCAAGATCCTGTCGGTCGACCCGGGCGGCAAGAAGATCGGTTTGTCGATCCGCCAGGCGGTCGAGGGCTCTGGACCGCGGCGCAGCATGGCGGGGCGCGGCCGCCGGCCCGTCGGGGGCTTTGAGGACAAGCTGAAGCGCTTCATGAAGGAGTCCGAGGAGCGCCTCGGCGACCTGAAGCGGAACACCGAGGGCAAGCGCGGCGGCCGCGGCGGGCGCGCGTTCTGATCGCGGCGGAGCGCCGGGGTGGCGAAACGGCAGACGCGGGGGACTTAAAATCCCAGGCCGGCAACGGCGTGCGGGTTCGAATCCCGCCCCCGGCACCATTGATGTAGGCGGGACACGGCGAGCCGGCCTCAGGCGGGACCTGGGGCCGCTTTGTTTGAGGAGGCGGCGGCAAACGCACGGCGGCGAGGGCCTGTTCGCGGACCTCTACCTGCTGACGATGGCCTACGCGTACTGGCGCGAGGGCAGGACGCAGCCGCGCGCCGTGTTCGACCTCTTCTTCCGCGGCTCGCCCTTCGGCGGCGGCTACGCGGTCGTGGCCGGGCTGGACCGGGCCCTGGCGTTCATCCGCGGCTGGCGCTTCTCCGAGCCGGAGATCGACTACCTGGCCTCGCTGCACATGTTCGCGGAGCCGGCCTTTCTCGACTTCCTGCGCGAGCAGGCGTTCACGGGCGATGTCGAGGCGATGGCCGAGGGGACGGTGGCCTTCGCGCACGAGCCCCTGCTGCGGGTCACCGCGCCGCTGGTGCAGGCCACGGCCGTGGAGACCGGGCTGCTCAACGCGGTGGGCTTCCCGTCCGCCGTGGCGACCAAGGCCACCCGCATCGTGCGGGCCGCCGAGGGACGCCCCGTGGTGGAGTTCGGGGCCCGGCGCGCTCCCGGTCGGGACGCCGCGCTGGCCGCGGCGCGGGCTGCCGTGA
>JAJYVM010000511.1 GCA_021792015.1 Bacillota bacterium
GAGCCGCTCGCGATCCCGCCCGCCGGTCCAGCGGCCGGCCCGCCACCCCAGTCGACCGCCACCGCGCCGACGGCCCCCGCCGCGGCCCCCGCCGCCGCGACCACGCCCCCGCGGCGCAGGCACTCGCGCAGCGCCGCCTCGCTCGCCGTCCCCGCCAGGACATCGAGCAGCAGCCCCGTGTCGCCGCCGGCGAGAAAGACGATGTCGGCGGCGGCGATCCGCTCGGCCACCTCGCGGTCGTTGGCCTGCTCGCGCGCCGCCAGGGGCAGCGCCTCGGCCCGCTGCATGCCAAAGCGGGTGAAGTAACGGATGTAGCGCTCGCCGGCGCGCTGGAAGTCGACGTGGGCGGCGGGCAATACAAGGGCGCGCGCCCGCCGGCCGCCGCCGCGGTGGATCATATCGACGATCAGGTCATCGTCGACCGTGCCGCCGGCCGCCACCAGCGTGCCCCGCACCCGGCCCCCCCACGTGCCGCCCTCGCCCGCGGGCGTGCGGCGGTCGGGCAGGCGCCGGCGCAGGGGCATGACGATGGACTGCGTCAGCAGCTGCGCCAGGTCCGAGAAGACATCGGCGATGTCGTCGAACTGCATCCGTGCCACCCCCGCCCCCGGCGCGCCGGCCCGCGGCTACCGGTCGCCGAACCGCCATGAGACGAGCGGGCCGGACCCGCCCGACAGGATCGCCGCGCCGAGCGCGACCGCGACGAACGCCACCAGGAGCGCCGGCAACTCACCCCGGTCCACCGGGCACACCACGGCCACGGCCGGCAGGACGAGCGTCAGCAGGGGCAGCAGCATACCGCGCACCCGCGCGGACAATCGCACGGCCTCCCATGACGGGACACGGATCCGCGACATGACGCGCATCCAGGGTGGGCAAGCCTTCCGGATTGGCCGCGGCGGGCACATGGACCGGCCGCGGGTGATCGATCCGGTTTCGCGTGGCGGCGCACGTCCCGAGCGCGCCGCTCTCGCCGAGCCCCGCGCCGGGCACCGCGGCCCGCGGGCAGGTCGGCGCACCGGCACGGGCCTGTCCCGGCCGACGTCAACCGTCGGCCACACACCCGCAGGGCCGCCCAGCGCACCCGCCTACCGGTCGATCTGCGCGCGCTGCAGCCGCCCGCTGAAGTCGACGTAGCACGCCTTCCACTCAGTATACACGTCCAACGCCGCCGTTCCGGCCTCGCGGTGGCCGTTGCCCGTCCCGCGCGTGCCGCCGAACGGCAGCTGGATCTCGGCGCCGATCGTGCCCGCGTTGATGTAGACGATGCCGGTGCTCAGCTCGCGCATCGCGCGGAAGGCCCGATTGACGTCGCGCGTGTAAATCGCGGACGACAGGCCGTACGCCGTGCCGTTGTTGACGCGCACCGCCTCGTCCAGGTCGTCGACGGCGATCATCGAGAGGACCGGCCCGAAGATCTCCTCCTGGGCGATCCGCATGGTGGCACGCACGCCGCCAAAGAGCGTCGGCGCGTAGAAGTTGCCGGCCGCCAGCCCCTCCACCGCCGCCGGCGCGCCACCCGTCAACAGCTCGGCCCCCTCGGCCCGCCCGATCTGGACGTATTCATCGATCTTCTCCAGCGCCCGCCGGTTGATGACGGGTCCCACGTCCGTCGCAGGGTCGAGCCCATTGCCGACCCGAAGCGCGTTAATGCGCGCCGAAAGGCGCGCCGAAAGCGCCTGCTCCACGCCCCGCTGCACGATCACGCGCGAGCAGGCCGTGCAGCGCTGGCCGCTCGTCCCGTAGGCGCTCCAGAGGATACCCTCGACGGCCAGGTCGAGGTCGGCGTCGTCCATGACGGTGATGGCGTTCTTGCCGCCCAGCTCCAGGCTGACGCGCTTCAGCCCGTCGGCGCACTTGACCGCCACCGCGCGCCCCGCCTCCGTCGAGCCCGTGAACGACACGAGCGTGACGTCCGGGTGCTGCACCAGCGCGTCGCCCACGGTTGCGCCCGGCCCCGTGACGAGGTTCAGCACGCCAGGGGGCAGCCCCGCCTCCTCCAGGATCCGCACCAGCTCGCAGGCCAGCGCCGGCGTGTCGCTGGCGGGCTTGAAGACGACGGTGTTGCCGCCCACGAGGGCCGGCATCAGCTTCCAGGTGGGGATGGCCATGGGGAAGTTCCACGGCGTGATGGCCGCCACGACTCCCACCGGCTCGCGCACCGACATGGCGAACTTGTCCGGGGACTCCGCGGGCACGGTCTGGCCTGCCAGGCGCCGCCCCTCGCCGGCCATGAAGTAGGTGAGGTCGATGCCCTCCTGGACGTCGCCCCGCGCCTCGGCGATGACCTTGCCCATCTCGCGCGTCATGAGGCGCGCCAGGTCCTCCTTGCGGCGGGCCATCGCCTCCGCCGCCCGGTAGAGGATCTCGCCGCGCTTGGGCGCCGGGTGGCGACGCCAGTGCTCGAACGCGGCCTTCGCCGCCGCCACCGCGTCCGCGACGTCGGCGGGCTCCGATCGCGCCACCTCGGCCACGACCTCGCCCGTCGCGGGATCCAGGCTCTGCTGCCGCCCGCCCGCGCGCGCATCCACCCACCGCCCGCCGATGTGGTTCCGGTAGGACTCCGCCATTGCCCGACCACCTTCCCCGTGCCCGCGTTGCCCCCTCAGTATGGCATTCGCGCTGGCGGCCGGGGCGGGCCGGGGTGGGCCGGGGCGGGCCGGCGGCCCAGCGAGGTGGCGGCCGGCTCACACCGCCGGTTCACGCCGCCGGCTCACGGCACTG
>JAJYVM010000512.1 GCA_021792015.1 Bacillota bacterium
ATGGCCGGGCGCTTTGCCCACGTGGTCCTGACCTGCGACTGGCACCCGGCCGACCACTGCTCGTTCGCCGACCGCGGCGGTCCCTGGCCGGCTCACTGCGTCCAGGGCAGCCCTGGCGCCGCGTTCCACTCCGGCCTCGACCTCTCCGGCGCCACGGTCTTTCGCAAGGGCACGGACGCCGCCGTCGAGGCTTACAGCGGCTTTGCCGGGCGCTCCGACGCGGGCGAGGACCTCGCCGCCTGGCTGCGGGCGCGCTGCGTGCGGCACGTCTGGGTGGCGGGCCTGGCCACCGACTACTGCGTGCGCGCGACGGCCCTGGATGCCCGGCGGGCGGGATTCGATGTCACCGTGGCCGCGGACGCGTGCCGGGCCGTGGATGTCCGGCCCGGCGACGGCGAGCGCGCGCTGGCGGAGCTGGCGGCGGCCGGGATCAGCTGCCGCTGAGGCTCACGTTGCGCAGGAACGGACCGCTGTAGAGCGGCGTCGGCACGAACCCCTGCACCCGATCGTTCACGAGGTAGACGTTGTCCATGACCATGAGCTCGATCGACGGCGCGTCGGCCGCGAGCTTGCTCTGGATCTGCTTGAGGATGGCCGCCCGCGCGGCGACGGTCGGCGCGTTCAGCTGCTGCTGATAGAGCTGGTTGATGCCCGGGTAGCGCGTGAACGTCAGGCCCTTGGGCGGCGCCTGGGTTCCGACCTCACGGATCAGCAGGAAGTTGGGATCCGGCGACAGGGTGGAGTTCAGGACCACGGCCGGCGTGGTCGGCAGGGCGCGCTCCTGGTTCAGCGTGCCGCGCTCGAGCGGCCGCCCCTGCAGGTCGATCCCGACCGCCTTGAGGTTGGCGGCCACGTACTGGGCCGCGTTCATATCGACCGTGTCGTTGTACGTGGTGAAGAAGCCGGTGATCGGCAGCTTGACGCCGGCCTCCTTCAGGAGCTGCTTGGCCTTGGCGGGATCGTAGACGTTCAGGTGGTTGACGGAGGCGCTGAACCCGGTCTCCTGCGGCAGCAGCATTCCCTGGTAGCCGGGGCTGCCGTAGCCGCGCAGGACGGTCTGCACCAGCGCCGGATAGTCGATCGCGTAGCGCACGGCCTGGCGCACCAGCACGTTGTTGAACGGCTTGACCAGCTCGTTCAGCTCGAGCTGGGAGATGTCCAGCGTCGGCGAGGAGATGACCTTGACGCCGGGCGTCTTCGCGTACTCCTGGGCGGTCAGCGGGTCGATGATCGCCATGTCCACCTGTCCGCTCTTCACGGCCAAGGCCGCCGTGGCGGAGTCGGTGATCACCTTGAAGTCGAGCTCGCTCGCCCAGGGCTTGGGTCCCCAGTAGGTGGGGTTTGCCACCAGGATGACGTCCTGGTTGGGCACGATCGACTTCAGCATGAAGGGTCCGGTGCCGACCGGCGTCTTCTCATACCCGGCCTTGCCGAGCTTTTGCCAGGCGGCCTTGGACATGATGAGGCCCGTGTTGGGCTGGACGTTGACGACGTTCCAGATGAAGCCCTGGAAGGGGGCGGTCAGGTGGATGACCGCCTCGTACGGGTTGGGGCAGCTCACGCTGCTCACGATGGCGGCGGAGCTCTGCCAGAACGAGTGGTTGGCGGGGTTCTTGTTAAAGTCCCACGTGAACTTCACGTCGGCGCAGGTGAACGTGCCGAAGCCGCGCTGCCACTGCACGCCGTGCCGCAGCTGGAAGGTCCAGGTCTTGCCGTTCGGACCCACCGTATAGCTGGTGGCCAGCGAGGGCTCGATCTTCAGCGTCTTGGGGTTATAGGTCAGCAGCGAGTCGTAGATCTGATCCTCCATGTCCAGGTCCTCGCCGTCCGTGGTGAAGGCAGGGACCTTCGCATTGCCGGTGGAGATCTCCTGGTACACGAGCACGCGCTGCGCACTGCTGGCGGAGGCAGTCGTCGCGGCCTTTGTGGCGCCGCCGGTTGTGGTGCTGGTCCCGGCCGCGCCACAACCGGCGAGGGCGGCGGCCAGGATCGCCACACCAGCCATGCGAGCAATGGGAAACTTCACATCTCGCGCCCCTTTCCCCTTGCTGGATTCCAGGTCTGGCGGTGGCCACCTTCCCAACTGCGCGTCAACGCGCGAGATGGGCGCAACATTGTCCGGCGGCGGCCGTGAAGCATGAGCCTTGACGGAGCCACCCTCGGATATTCGGAGCGGTGCGTCGTGGTTCCGCTACCCCGGCTGCCGCCGGCGGGCAGCGGCTTCAGGCGGAAGCGGCATGAGGCGGCGTCGCGCCTGCCGAGCGAGCCAGCAGGTCATCGCGAGGCGGTGGCATGTCGTCACGCCTGCGCGCGCCCGCCTTGCCCAGCCTCCGCCAGGCAGCCCGGGACATGCTAAGCCCGGTGCTGGGCTGCGGGCCGGCCAAGCGCCCGATGGTGCCCCGCAACGGCGCCATGTGGCGAGGTGGGCGCCGCGCCGGCGGAGGATGTCGCGGCGGGCCGCTGCCCGTCCGAAGGATGGAGGCGACGCGCCCCGGCCCGCGACGCCGGGGGCCCTGATGGCGAGGGTGCGCATGATCCGAGCCGCATCGGCAACGGACGCCCACCGAAGCGGGTAGTTCCGGGTGGCGGCACGGTCGAAAATTGGGCGCGCTGCCGCGCGCCATGCGGGGTCACCGGCAGGGAAACGGCGGGGGCGGCTGGAAACCCCCCGCCCGGCGGAAGTCGGATTCGGGGTCTGAAGGGAGGCG
>JAJYVM010000513.1 GCA_021792015.1 Bacillota bacterium
GCTCATTCAGGCGGGTGCCTTCGCCGAGCTGGCTGGCGGCCGGTTGCAACTGACGGCGCGGGGGCTGGCCGCGCTCGACCGGCCCGTGGCCGATTCGCTGCGCCACCTGTGGCAGCGCTGGCTCAAAAGCGGGTTGCTGGATGAGTTCAACCGCGTGGAGGCCATCAAGGGCCAGACCTCTGGCCACGGACACGCGCTCACCGCCGTGCCGCCGCGGCGGGCCGCGATCGCCGCCGGCCTTGCCGCCTGCCCCAACGCGAGATGGATCGCGGTGGACGACTTCTTCAGATATCTTGTGGCGGAAGGCCTGGACCCGGTCGTCGCGCGCGACGTGTGGCGCCTGTATCTCGGCGACCCACAGTACGGCAACCTTGGCTACGAGGGCCACGACTGGTCGATGCTGCAGGGGCGGTACGTCCTTTGCCTGCTGTTCGAGTACGCGGCCACGCTCGGCATGATCGACGTCGCGTACAGCTACCCGCACGGCGCCCGCGATGACTACGCCGACAACTGGGGCGCCGACGAGCTCCTGTACCTCAGCCGGTACGACGGCCTGCGCTACTTCCGCGTCAACGGCCTGGGTGCCTACGTTCTCGGCCAGACGGACGCCTATCGCGCCGGGCCGGCGCCGGACCCGGCCCGCCTGCGCGTGCTGGCCAACATGGACATTGTGACGACCGGCCCGCGGCTTGGCGCAGCCGACGCCCTGCTGCTCGATGTGTACGCGGAGCGCACCGGCCCTGCGACCTGGCGCCTCCGCCGCGACAAGATCCTCTCCGCCCTGGAGGCGGGGCGGACCCTGGACGAACTGCGCTCCTTCCTGGCGGCGCGGGGGGAGGGCGGGATCCCCGAAACGGTGGCGACGCTGCTCACCGACGTGGCCGACCGCGCCGCCCGGCTGCGCGACCGCGGCCTGGTGCGGCTGGTCGAGTGCGAGGATGCTAACCTCGCCCTGCTGTTGGCGAACGACCGCCGGCTCAAGGGGGCGTGCTGGCAGGTCGGCGAGCGCTGGGTGGCTGTGCCCGTCGCCGCAGAGGCCGCATTCCGCAAGGGTCTGCGGCACCTTGGCTACACGCTGGCCGCCGCCGGAGGCCGCGTTCCCGCACCCGCCCCGCAGGCCGTCGCCCTGGTTGAGGTCGCGGCCGCCCGGGCGCCCGCGTCCAGGCGCGGCCGTGGCGGCGGCAAGGTGTAGGCGGCGTCCGCCAGGGCGGGGCGGAACGCTGCCGACCTTGCGAACGGCCGTGGGCGGAGCGCCTGAACACACTGGCGGAACCGCTTCCCGATGCGGGAGGGTGATCGCCCCCAAGCGTGCCGCCGCCCTCGTCGCCGGGGCCCTCTTGTTCCTGGCCGCCTGTCCGCCGGCCCCGCGCCTCGCCGCCCGGGGCCCCGGCGGGCGGCCGGTCCCGGCATGGCTGGCGCAGGACCCGCCCTGGGGCCTTGGACGCCGGATGCCGGCCCGCCTGTCGCGGCAGGGGCCGCCACGACCCGGGACCCTGGTTTGTCCAGGGACGGCGAGGGACCCTCGCCTGATGGGCTTATGCGCCTGCGCGCCTCAGATCAGGAGCTCGACGACTGGGTGGCCAATGCCTCCAGGTAGGCCATCCGGGCCAGCAGCACCGCCATCTGCGCCCGCGTGAGGACCTGGGACGCATCGATCTGGCCGCCGGAGCCCTGCAGCAGGCCCAGTCCGATGGCCAGCGCGATGCTGCCGTGGGCCCAGGCCGGCACCGTCCCCTGAAGAGCGATGACCGCCTGGCTGTCCGCCGCTGCAGCCGTGCCGAGGCCAAGGGCGTTGACGAGCATCGTGACCGCTTCGGCACGGGTCAGGGGCCCGTTAATATCGGAGAGCCCCTGGATTCCCGCGACGATCCCCTGCTGCTGCGCATAGGCGGCGCCCGCCTGCGCCCAGGCTGGCACGCCGGGCTGCGCGCCGCCACCGTTCTGGAACGACGCCAGCCGCGCGAGCATCGTCTCCAGCTCCGTCCCCGTCACCGGCAGGCTCGGCGAGAACTGACCCGTCCCGGTGCCCTGGACGATGCCCTCGTGGGCGAGCGCGCCGATGGCGCCCGTGGCCCACGGCGCCTGCCCGAGGTCGGTGAAGGGGGGCGGCGGTGCCTGTCCCGTGCTGAGGTCGGCGTAGATCGCCATGGCGATGCCGAGCCCCTTGGCGTTGGTGCGAGCGGCTGCGATCGCCTCGTGCACGGCCTCGGCCAGGGCCGGCCCCCCGGCGCCACCCGTGAGCGCGCCCTGCACCGCGGTGGCGATCGACTGACCGAAGGCGGCTTGGGTTGACGGGGCTGACGTGCCTTGGCCGCTGCTCTGACCGGGGCTCGCCGGCTGGCCGGCCCCGGCCGGCGGGGCGGCGAAGGCGGCGGCCGGTGCCAGCAGCAGCGCCAACGCGAGCACGGGGGCGGCGAGACGGGCGGGCCGCAGGGGACTACGGGCCTCGGAGCGAGCGTCACGTGCCATCGACACCAGGATCCCCTCCTTGCGACGGGGGCGAATGAGACCGTGCCTCCGGCATCGTCCACCGGGGCACGTTCCACATCTTCGCGCTGGCATGTTCCGGTATGGGGGTTGGGCGGCCGGCGAGCGTCCGCACCGCCCCGCCAGCAAGCGCTAATCATGGTCCAGGCGCCTTCAGCGACCGCCGGCGCGCGGCAGGCCGCTTCCACCGCCTCCCGCGGCCGCGCCCCACGCGCCCCACG
>JAJYVM010000034.1 GCA_021792015.1 Bacillota bacterium
GACGCAGGAGGCGCAGGTCATGCCCTCGATGGGCAGGCTCAGGTCCTCCTCGGGGGCGGGTGCGGGGGCGGGTACGGGGGCGGCGGGCACGGCGGGGGCGAGGGAGGCGACGGACGCGACGGGGTGCTCCAGGGTTGCCACGGTGGCATGGTCGGCCTGGGGCGCCGCGGCGGCAGGCTCAGGCTTCCGTGCAGTGGCGGCGGGCGGCGCCTCGGGGATGGCGTCCGGCGCGATCACGCCCGCCTGGGCGGAGGGTTGCGTGGACCCTGGCTCCTGGACCCCATGCCGCGCCTCGGGGATGGCGTCCGGCGCGATCACGGCGGCAGGGGTGGGGGAGCCGGTCTCGTAGCTGTCGCTGGGGGCAGAGGGCTGCATGGACGCCGGATTTCGCCCTTCGGGGATGGCGTCCGGCGCGATCACGGCGGCCCGGGTCGGGGCGCCCATCTCGTAGCCGGCGTCGGCGACGGCGGCGCGCATGGCGTCCATGACATCCGGCGGGGCGACGGCGGGGTCAAGGGTCACGTGGGCCGTGTTCTCCTCCAGGCTGACGGTGGCGGCCCGGACGCCGGGGACGCCGCCGAGCGCCTTCTGGACGCGGCGGACGCAGTGCGCGCAGGTCATGCCCTCAATGCGGAGGTCCGTTTCGGTCAAGCCGAGCACCTTCTCTACCGCACGAACTTGTCGACGACCTCGACCAGCTCCGCGACGGCCTGCTCGCCGTCGCCGGAGCGCAGCGCGTTGGCGACGCAGCCGCGGGTGTGTGTCTCGAGGAGCGAGCGTCCCACCTGATTGACGGCGGCGCGGACCGCCGCCAGTTGCATCAGGATGTCCACGCAGTACCGATCCTCTTCCACCATGCGGTGAATGCCCCGCACCTGTCCCTCGATCCGGCGCAGGCGCGCGAGGAGGTCCGCATTGTCGCGATGCCAGTGGCTGGCGTGGGGATCCGATTCCGCCATGGCCAAATACCCCCCAGGGGTATTGTGTGTCCGGTCGTGGGGCCATGTCAAATCAAGCGCCTGTGTCCGGCTGGGCGGCGCACCGTTGCGGCTGCGGCCTCGGGCCACCGCGGATTCTGCCCACGGCGACCAGGTCCCGCGCGACATCCAGGGCCGGCGCAGGATCGTGGGTTGCCTATGTCCGCCGGCCAACATGCGCCAAGGGGCCGCGGCAAGCGTCCAAGCGGCACCATGGAGGACCGGAGCGGGCCGCGGCCCGATCCCGATCACCGGATGCACTGCGACTCGGAACCTACCCGGTGCCGCCGCCACCGCAGCCGATGCCATTGCAGGAGCCGGGGACGGCGCCGACGCCGTCCCCGGCTCCTGCCCGGCTTAGCGCAGCACCTCACGGGTTGCGCGCAGGGTGCAATGCGGGCGGCTGCGCAGTGGCAGGCCGCCCGCTCCTTCCTTCACGGACCTGGACTTCGCGCGGCGCTCGCTCGCTTGGAGGGCGACCGCAGCGCGACGATCGCGCGCCGGACGCGTTTTCGGCGCTATAAGCGGGATGTCGGGCGCACCGGCGGGATCACGCGCCGCGACTCCTCGCATCCCAGGGCCCAAGGGCCGGGGCCTCCACCCCAAAGGTGCGTCCCAGGCCGGCCAAGCCGGTCTCGGTCACCAGCAGGGCGCGCCCCACAGGCATGCGCCGCACCCAATCCAGGTCGAGGAACCGGGTGAGCAGCTGCGCGCCCAGCCCGCCGGCCAGGTGGTGGCGTTGCTCCGTCCAGTCCACGCAGTACCGGATGGTGGGACGCCGGCTGAGGTCGGTGCCGAAGTCGGAAAAGAACCGTTCGCCGGACTCGGTGACGGTGTACGTGAAGTCGTGGCCGCTCGAGCTGTAGTGGTCCAGGCGCGCCCGCGCCGGGTCGTGGATCCCGTCGCCACCGGCCAGGTGGCCTCGCGCCAGCAGTGCGGCCATCACCTCGACTCCCAGGCGACCGGCCAGGTGGTCGTAGCAGGCACGCGCGCGCCGAAGGGACGCCGCGCGCGTCGAGGCCCGCAGCGAGCGGACGGGCTCGGGCCGGGCCAGGAGCGAGAGGGCTTCAAGTGCTTCGGCGACCATGGGGCCCGCCAGCCGGTAGTAGCGGTGGCGGCCGCTCACCTCGACCACGATCAGGCCGGCGTCCACCAGCCGCGCGAGGTGGTTGCTGGCCGTCGAGGGCGCCACGCCCGCCTCGCCCGCCAGAACGCTGGCGGCAAGGGCGCGGCCGTCGCCCAGGGCGTTCAGGATGCGAGCCCGTCCCGGCTCCCCGATCGCTGCCGCGACCCTCGCAAGATCCGCCTCGCCCCGCGTCGTTGTCTCTTCCATCATGAAACGAGGATACCGCGGCGACGATTCGATGGCGGACGAAACGGACGCGTCGAGAGCTACTCAATGGCGAGCTCCTTGCCCAGCCCAAGGCGGCGAGCGTTCGCCAAGGTCCGCGCGGCAACTGCGACGTCTTCAACCGCGATGCCCTGCGACTCGAAGAGCGTGATCTCGTCGGTGCTGGTTCGGCCCAGGGCGCGGCCGCTGACGACGTCGGCGAGGTTGACGACCGGATCCCAGGCCAGGCGACCTGCCTTGATCACGGCGAGGATGTCGCCGCACTCCACCGCAGCCTCCGCGCGATCGTCCACCACGATCCGGCCGGCCCTCAGCACGGCGGCCTCGTCCAGCTCGCGGTGGGTGGCGACGTTGCTGCCGGCCGCGTTGATGTGGGTTCCGGGCGACAGCCATTCGCCCAGGAGAACCGGCTGCGAGGCGCTGGTGATCGTCGTGACAATGTCGGCGCCGGCGACGGCTTCCTGAGGGGACGGCACGACGCGGGCCGATAGGCCCAGCGAGCTCGCGACCCGGTCGGCCATGGCCTGGGCGCGCTCGGCGCGCCGCGAGACGATCCGCACCTCCGAGAGCTTGCGGACGGCCGCCACGGCGGCGATCTGGTAGAAGGCCTGGTGGCCGGCGCCGATGCAGGCCATCACATGGGCGGCCGGCCCCGCCATGAGATCGGTGGCCACGCCGCTGGCGGCGCCGGTCCGCACCTGGCCGAGGCGGTCGGCCTCCAGGACGGCCTCCAAGCCGCCGGTCGTCCAGCTGTAAAGCAGGACGTGAAAGCGCACGCGGCCGCCCTTCACCCACGCGTAGGATTTGAGCCCCATGTAGCCCATGGCCGGGACCGAGGCGGCCATGACGTTGTACACGCCGACCGTGCCCTCGGGCGCGCGGCCGCGCCAGCGGGGCAGCAGGTCGTATCCGCCCGCGAACGCCTCCCGCAGGGCGGCCACCGCGTCCTCCATGCCCAGGGCCTGGCCGACCTCGTCGTCCGTCAGAAACAGTGCCAACTTCGTCTCACCTCGCCGTCGCCAGGATCGGCGTCCAGTCCGCGATCGCATCCAGGCGGCGCACGGCTTCGATGATGCCGTCCGCGTCGGGCAGCGAGACCGCGCAGTCGCGGAACTTGGCGGCGACGCCATCCCAGCCCAGCGACCGCGGCTGTCGCACCTGCTCGGAGGCCCGCGTGCCGTCCTTCAACTCGACCGTCACCGTCGCTCCGGCGGCGCCCGGAACCTCGCGCCGGTCGATCCGCTCCATCAGGCCGAGGACCTCTGCCCGCCGCAGCTTGGCGGGGCCGAAGGTGTCGATGGTGATGCGGCCGTCGGTGACGGCCGCGGCCAGCGTGTACCGCAGGCTGAACTTGCCCTGCAGGCCGGTGGCGGGGAAGTCGTGGATGAGGGGCGCCAGGCCCCCGGGGCCCACCTCGACGTGCAGGGCGGCGATGTCGGCGGGCCCGAAGCCATAGCGCTCGCGCAAGCTGAGCACCGCGTCCAGTGGGCGGTGGGTGGCGGCGCAGCACGGGTGGCGCTTGACCACAAGCCCGGGTTCGGCGATCTCCAGGGGGCTGCCGAACTCGGGGAGGGGCTCGTCGCCGCGGCCCCAGAGGGCGAAGAAGCCCATCGGCGCCTCCAGGATGTCCTCGTCGGCCGTGACGCCGGCGGCGGCCAGGTAGGCGGCCTGGACCCCGGCCTGGGCCGCCCAGCCCGCGTGCACCGGCTTGCACATGGCGCCGAAGTTCTGGCGGGTGCCGCCGGCCTGCGAGACGGAGATGCCGAGGGCGTGGCGCAGCTGGCCGTGGTCGAGGCCCAGCAGCTTGCCGCAGGCCATGGCCGCGCCCAGCGGGCCAAGGACGGAGGTGTTGTGCCAGCCCTTGGCGTACGCCGCGCGGCCCAGGGCGCGACCGACCCGGCCCATCACCTGCACGCCGGCGATGTAGGCCTCGAGGATGGCGGCGCCGCTGCTGCCCTCGGCTTCGGCCACCGCCAGGACGGCGGGGATGAGGACGGCGCTGGGGTGGCCGCCGACGCTGGGCTGGGTGTCGTCATAGTCCAGGGCGTGGGCGGCGGCGCCGTTGATCAGGGCCGCCCGGTCGGGGGAGGTGCGCTCCCCGGTGCCGATGCGGGAGGCCTGAGGCGCTCCGCCCAGACGCCTGGCCACGTCGGCGGCGGCGACGGCCACCGGCTCCTGGGCCCCGGCCAGGATCACGGCCAGGGTGTCCAGGAGGCCCTGCTTGGCGGCCTGGATCGCCTCCGCCGGAAACTCGCGGATCGAGGCGGCCTCCACCCACGCGGTCGCGGCGTCGGTCATGCCAGCCATGCTACTCCCTCCCCAGCGGCGCGGAGGCGATCACCCCATCGCCCTCCAGGGCCGCATACTCCTCCTGCGAGAGGCCGAAGCGGTCGACCAGCACGTGACGGTTGTGCTCGGCGAACAGGGGCGGCGGCCGGCGGATGACACCCGGCGTGGCGCCGAGGTGGAAGGCCAGGCCGGGATAGCGGTGGCGGCCGGCGTCGGCGTGATCCAGCTCCACATAGAAGCCCAGGGCGTCGAGCTGCTCGTCCGCGAAGATGTCGCGGCCGGTCGCCACAGGTGCCGCCGTGACGCCGTGCGCCTGCAGAAGCGCCGCGGCTTCCTCCTTGGTGTGCCGACGCGTCCAGGCGGCGACCTCGGCCTCCAGGGCGTCCTCGTTGCGCTTTCTGTCCAGCAGCGTGCAAAAACGTGGGTCGGTCAGCAGGGCGGGCCGCCCGATCGCCGCACAGAGCGACCGCCACTCGCCCTCCGTGAAGGCGGCGATCGCCACCCACTCCTCCTCGCCCCGGCAGGGGAAGGCCTCGTGCGGCGCCGCCCCCGGGATCCGGTTGCCGTGCGGGGCGAACGTCTCGCCGGTCTCGATCTGCTGCAGCAGGAGCTCGCCGATCGTCTGCATGGCGGTTTCCCGCTGCGGTACCTCGACATACTGGCCCTGGCCCGTGCGCTGGCGGTGGATCAGGGCCGTCAGCACGGCGCCCGCCCCGTGCAGCCCGCCGATGGGGTCGAGGTAGGCGCCGGAGGTGGTGACGGGGACGCCGTCGCCGTAGCCGATCATGGCGGCCATGCCGGCCATGGCCTCCATGTTGGGGCCGAAGGCGACGTTGTCCGCCTCGGGTCCCGTGTTGCCGTATGCCGGCATCTCCACCATGACGATATCCGGGCGGGCCGTGCGGAAGTCCTCGTAGCCGAGGCCCAGGCGCCGGAGCACCCCCGGCGAGAAGTTGTCGATCACGACATCGCACTGCCGCGCCAGGCGCAGCATCAGGCCCCGGGCCTGCGGGTGCTTCAGGTCGACGACCAGGTCGAGCTTGTCGTGGTTCTGGCTGTTGAAGCGCGAGCTGCGGTTATACGGGCGCTCGCCGCGCTGCATGTCCGGATAGCGAGCGGGCTCGACGCCGCGCACGGTGTCGCGCCAGGAGTCCAGGCGGTTCGGTCCCTCGATCTTCACCACCTCGGCGCCCAGGAAGGCCAGGCAGCGGGTGGCCATGGGGCCCGCCCAGGCGCTGGTGAAGTCGAGGATCCGGACGCCCTCCAGCGGGCCGCTCATGCGAGCCCCCCGTCCCGCAGGGCGCGGGTCTCGGCCGGGCTCAGGCCCAGCCAGGACGCCAGGTCGGCCTGGTGCTCGCCGAGCGTGGGGGCACCGTGCTCGACCCGGCGGGGCGTGGCCTCCATGCGGAAGGCCGGGCCGAGGATCGGCCTTCCGTCGACGGACTCCCAGTAGCCGCGGGCCCGCAGGTGCTCCGCGCCCCAGAGGCCCTGCGGCGTCATCACCCGCCCCACGGGGACCTTCCGCGCCTGGGCGCGGCGCGCCACCTCGGCCACGGGCAGCCCGGCCGCCGCCGGCCGCAGCAGCTCGTACACGTCGGCCCAGTGCTGGTTGCGCTCGCGCAGGTGCATAAAGCGCGGGTCGTTGGCATGCGCCTCGACGCCGAAGACGGCGCAGACGCCGGCCCAGTCGGGAAGCGCCGCGTAGAGCACGATCCAGCCGTCCTGGCACTGCACCAGCGACACCAGGCCGGCCGTGCCGGCGCGTTTTTGAAAG
Organism: Bacillota bacterium; assembly: GCA_021792015.1. GTDB lineage: Bacteria > Bacillota > Sulfobacillia > RBS10-35 > JAJYVM01 > JAJYVM01. The sequence goes on from JAJYVM010000034.1 coordinate 6,392, forward strand.
GATCCGTTGTACGCGTAGCGGAGGAGGGCCAGGCCGTTCAGGGCCACCGCGGCCTCCATGGCGTTGATCGCCACCGCCTGGCCCTGCCCGGTGCGCCCGCGGTGGAAGAGGGCCGCCAGCACGGCGTCGTAGGCGGTGACGCCTGCCGCGTACACGTTGCGGTGCCCGACGCCGTAGAGCGGCTGGCGGCGGGCGTCGCCGGTGAGCAGCATGTAGCCGCTGAGGGCCTGGTAGATCATCTCACTGCCCTTCCAGCCGGCGCGTGGCCCACAGGGCCCGAAGTCGGTGATCGCGCAGGTGATCAGGGCGGGATAGGACGCGCGGAGCGCGTCCAAATCGGTGTCGGGCCCGGCCACCACCACATCGGCGCCTGCCGCCGCCCGGTGCAGGAGCCCCGCCGTCCGCTCCAGCACGACGGACCGCTTGCCTGTGTTCAGGTGCCAGAACAGCAGCGAGTCATCGGGCCGGTGGCCGTCGCCGCGGAATGGGCCCACGCGCCGCATGGGGGAGCCCGCCGGCGGCTCCACGAGCCAGACGTCGGCGCCGTAGTCCGCCATCAGCCGCGTGCAGTACTGGCCGGCCACGCCGTCGCTCAGATCCAGGACGCGGAGGCCATCCAGCGCGCCCGCCATCGGCGCTACTCCGGCTTGGTCTCGGGGCCGGCGTCGATGGCGCGCTTCACCGCCGGCAGCTGGCGGCGCTCGCCCTGCTGCAGCTCCGGCTGCTCGCCGCTGCTGTGGAACAGCTGGCGGTAGGCGATGGCCGACATGGCGGCGGCGCGGTAGCCCATGGCCTCCTGGGCCTGGTTGATCGACATCTTGATCATGTGGAGCATGAACGGCGGCCGCTCGGCGATGCGCTTGGCCATGGCCATTGTCTCCGCCTCCAGGTCGGCGCGCGGGAAGACCCTGTAGGCGATGCCCGCGTCGAAGGCCTCCTGGGCGGAGAGGGCGTGGTCGTCCAGCAGCAGGGCCTTGGCGCGGCGCGGGCCGACCTCCCAGGCGAGGTTGATCCACTGGGGCGGGCCGGGGATGAAGCGGGCGTCGTCGGAGGCGACGATGATGTCCATCGCCGAGGCCAGCTTCCAGCCGCCGTAGATGCACCAGCCGTGCACCTGGGCGATGGTGGGCTTCGGGATGTCGCGCAGGCGCAGCGGCATCATCAGCACCGTGTCGTAGGCGTACTCGAACTTGCCGCGCACCTCGGGCTCGAGCAGCGGGCGGCGCTCCAGGTCGGCGTTGTGCTCCGGGGTGCCCAGGTCGTGGCCGGCGCAGAAGGCCGGGCCTGCCCCCGCCAGGATGATCACCCGGATCCCGTCGTCCTCCTTGGCCTGGTTGAAGGCCGCCTCCAGCTCCTCCTGCAGCTCGCGGGAGAGGGCGTTGCGGTAGCGCGGTCGGTTGAGGGTGATCTTGGCCACGCGGTCGTCGGTGTCGTAGAGGATGTGGCGGTAGGACATCGGCGGTGTCGCCTCCTCTTGGGTGCGGGCGGCGGTGGGGTGGGGCGGGGGGCCGGGTGCCGCCTGGCGGCGACCCCTGGTGGCGACTGGTCGCCGGTCGCGGGCGACAGTTGAGCCGGGTTCCGCGCCCAGGGAGGCAGTTCGGCGCTCGGGGCGCCAGTCCTCGTCGGGCAGCCGAGGTAAGGCGCGCCGCATGGGTGTGGCAAAATAAGGGAGATTGAGGGCGGGCGAGCGAGATCTTCGGGGCGACGGAAGGGAGAACCGCCGCGAGTCGGCTCTGGTAGGATTTGTCATCCTCGTCGGGCGGCTCTACGCTGGCTGCCGAAGGGAGTCCTCCATGTGGCCAGGCGGTGCCGCCGGCTTCTGCTGCCCGTCCTCCTGGCGGCGGTCCTGGCCTGTGCGGGGGTCGCGCCCGGGGCATGGGCCGATCCCGGCGGGGCGGGAACGGCTGTCATCACGGGCTTCCTGACCAACGTGGCCCAGTGGCTGCAGTTCGTAGCGGGTGCGGTCTCCGTCTGCACGGTGGCCTACGGCGGAATCCGCCACGCGACTGCCCACTCGGCGCGCTCGCAGGCCGAGGCGTGGCGGGTCATCGTCGCGGGCCTGGGCGGGCTTGTCCTCGCGCTGATGGCGCCCACGCTGGTGTCGATCGTGCAGGGGCTGATTCCATCATGAGCGGTCCTGTCGGTGCGCTCGTGAGCACGATCGTATGGGCCATCTCGGGCGTGCTGGGCGGCTTGGTCCAAACATTGGCGGGGCCCGCGGGCGCGCTTCTTCAGGTGAGCCTGACCCAGCCCTACCCGTTTGGGGCCGGCGCCGCAACGGTGTGGGCGTTCACGCGGGGGCTGGCGCTGGCCGGCCTGACGGCACTCCTGGCATACGGAGCGTTGCGCCACATGCTGGCCACGGCCCTGAACCTGCGGGCCGCGACGCCAGGCCTGCTGATCGCGCGAACCGCAGTCGCGGCCGTGGGCGCCACGTTCAGCCTGAACCTCACCACCTGGTTGCTGCAGTCCAACCAGGCGCTCATTCGAGCCGTCCTTGGCTCGGGCGCAGGCGCCGGTGGGCTGGTGCCGGGCCTGCTCGGGTCCACGGCGTTGGCGGCGGGGGGCTCGCTGGTGGCCGCGTCGGTCGGGGTCATCGCGCCCGAGGTCCTCGCCCTGGTGTGCCTTGCGGCTGCGCTCTGGGTCGTGGCGGCCTACTACCTGCGGGCGGCCGAAATTCTTCTGCTGGGCGCCCTGGCTCCCGTGGCCGCCGCGCTGTGGCTTCTGCCGGAGACCAGCGGGATGTGGGGCGCCGTGCTGGCGGAGGCGCTGGTGGCCATCTTCACGCAGGCGGCGCAACTGCTGGTCGTGTGGCTCGCTGCGGCGGCGGGAATGGCCGGATCGGGAGGCCCGCTCGGCAACCTCCTGCTGACGCTCGCCCTCCTCGTCATGCTCACCCGCGTGCGTCCGCTCCTGCAGGCCGTGATCCGGGGCGGGCGGCCTCAGGGCGGGTGGGGCGCCGTCGCCTCGTGGCGGGCGGTGCAGGGAGTCTCCGCGGGGGCGGTCACGCTGGCCGGCCGCCTGGTCAGGGGGGTCATGCCGTGACCGGCTATACCATTCCGGGTGACACCCGACGGCCGTACGCCCTGATCGGCCCTCTGAGCCTCGGGCAGGCGGCCTGGCTTGGCGGCGGTGGGGTGCTGGTCTGGCACCTGCTCACGACTCCGATGCCGATGGTCCTGCGGGTCGCGGCGGCATCCGCGGTCGGCGGTGTGGCGCTGGCACTGGCCTTTCTGCGCTGGCCCGCCGGCGAAACGGGTGAGCCGGCCACCGTGTGGGCGACGCGGGGCGTTCGCTTCCTGCTGTCGCCGCGCCGGGCGACCCTTCGGCAGGGACTGCCGGCGCTGGACGTGGTTCACGAGGTGCGCTCCGGCACCGCGCGCGTGGGGGACGGCCTGGTGCGCGTGCTCGAGGTGGCGGCCGCTCCCTTTGAGATGAGGGACACCGCCGAGCGAGAGGCGTTTCTGGCCGGGTACCGGGCCTTTCTCCACGCCCTGCCCGGTCCCGTGGAGATCGTCTCCGTATCCGAGCGCCTGCGCCTGGACGGGTACGTCGGGCGCCTGCGCGAGTCAGCCTCCCAGCATGGGGGCGCAATGGCGGAGCAGATGGCGGCCCACGCCCGGTTCCTCGAGGGCTTGATTCAGGCGCGCCACATCATGACGCGCCGCCACTACGTCGTTCTCCGCCGGCCGTGTCGCGATGGTGCCAGCCGGTACGAGGAGGCGCTGCGTCAACTCGGGGCCGACGAGGCTACCGTGGCTGGCGCGCTGCAGCGGATGGGCCTGGCGAGCCGCCCACTGGGCGAGCACGAGCTGACCAATCTCGTCCGTGCCGCGCTGCTCGGGGGAACGGCGCCGCTGCCGGCCGCCCCCACGTCGTTTGCGAGCCTTGCCACGGTGGGTCGCCATGGAAGCTGAGCGCAGGGCGTCCGCGCAGCGCCGGCAGGGCCATGGGCCTCTGGGTGATCTCGCCGGCCTGGCCAAGGCGGTCAGGCTGGCGACGGCTGGACACGGGCGAGGCGAGGCCCGTGCCGAGGGCGGCGTCCTGGAGGCAGGGGCGACCCACCTTGCTGACCTCCTCCGGCCTGACTCGCTCAGCGTGCTCCCGGACCGGATCGATCTCGGCGGCCGTCTCGCACGGACATTGGTCGTCGTCGGCTATCCACGCGTCGTCGAGCCGGGCTGGCTGGCACCGCTGCACGCCTTCCAGGGCGACCTGCGCATCGCCAGCCACATCGAGCCCATCGACACGAGCCAGGCCATGGTCGAGCTGGGCCGGCACGTGCAGGACCTGCGGGCGTCGCTGCTTCGGGCCGAGCGGGTGGCCGCGGACCGTGACCCCTACGCGGAGGCCGCCCTGCAGGACGCGGAGTCGCTGCGCACGGGGCTGGCCCGGGCCGAGACGCGACTCTTTCGGATCCACCTGCTCGTCACGCTCTTCGCAGATACGGCCCAGCAGCTCGAGCGGCTCACGCGGGCCCTGCAGGCGGAGCTTGCCGGGCGGTTGGTGATCTGCAGGACGGCACGCCTGGAGCAGATGGACGCGTTTGTTTCGACGCTTCCGATCGGCGAGCTCCGCCTGCCGGTCGGTCGCAATCTCGATGGCTACGCCGCCTCCACCCTGATGCCCTTTTTGTCGTCGGAGCTCGTGCATCCGGAGGGCGAGATCTGGGGCGTCAACCGCCTCAACAACTCCATCGTGCTCGTCGATCGCTTCAGCTACGTCAACGCCCACACGGTGACGATCGCGGCCTCGGGGGCCGGAAAGTCGTACTGGTTGAAGTCCATCCTGACCCAGGCGCGCTTTCGCGACATCGGCGCCATCGTGCTGGATCCGTCCGACCGCGAGTACCAGGGGTGGTGCACGGCCTTCCAGGGCCAGTACGTGCGCCTTGGGCCCGCGAGCGCCGATCGCATCAATCCGCTCGACGTGTCGTCGACCGATCTCATGGCCGATCCTCGGGCGCTCACGAGCAAGGTGGACTTCGTGCGCGGGCTCTGTGAGGTCATGCTGGGCGGCCTCAACGCGCGTGAGCGCGCCGTCGTGGACGCGGCGCTGTATGCGACATACCTGCGACGCGGGTATGCGGACGACGATGAGCCGGGGCGAGCGGCGGGCGCCGTGGACGCGGAGCGCGTGCCGCCGACAATGGCGGACCTGGCCGTCGAGTTGCGGGCGTCCGCGGCCGGGCGCGGCATTGCGGATCGCCTGCGGCCCTTCACGGAAGGCAGCTTGCGTATCTTCGCCGGACCGACGACGGTCGACCTGATGGCAGACCTCATTGTCTTTGATGTTCACGAGGTCGTGGCATACGAGCGGGCGTTGGCGCCCGCAGCGTACTTCGTCCTGGCCGAGTTCATCCTGCGGCGCCTGCGCCAGCGGCGGCGGCGGACGTTCGTGGCCATCGACGAGGCGCACTACCTCTTGCGTCACCCGACCACAGCCAGGTTCGTGGAGAGCCTCTTCCGGACGGGCCGGAAGCTGGGGGCCGGGGTTTCCCTCATCACGCAGTCGCTCGGCGACTTGCTGGGGGGCGGGGACCGCGACGCCGAACGGTCGGCGCGGGCGTGTCTGGCGAACGCGGCCGTCACCTTCCTCATGCGGCAACAAAACACGCGCGAGGCGGACGAACTGGCGGCTGTGTATCGTTTGTCGCGCGCCGAGGCCGACCTGCTCAGATCCGCCCGTCGCGGCGAGGGCATCGTCATCGCCGGCGACCAGCACATCGCCCTTCGGGTCGAGGTCCCACCCGAGCTCCACGGTCTCATCACGACCGACCCCGATGAGGTTGCGAGTCAACCGTCCGTTGCGAGCGCGCGCGTGCGCGCGAGCGCGGGGGATCGGTAGGCCCCTGGCCGAGAGACGGCAGAGGAGGTCGACGCCAATGTTCAACGCCGTGACGATGGTGGGTCGGCTCACCCGGGACGCGGAACTCGGGCACATTCCCAACGACAAGCAGACGCCGCGACTGCGCTTCACGCTCGCCGTGGACCGCGACTACGAGGTGAACGGGGAGACCCCCACCGACTTCTGGCCGGTGGAGATCCTGGGTGAGTACGGCGTCCGCCTGGCGCCGCACCTGAGCAAGGGGCGGCTCATCCTCGTGAGCGGCGCGGCGCACATCAACTCGCACAAGGACGGCGACGGCGCGTACCACACCTTTCCGTTCGTCGACGGACGGTCGATCCGCTTCTTGGAGAAGAAGCCGGAATGGCTGCGGGAGCAGCAGGACTGATGCACACGCATACGGGTCGGGCAGGGCATGGCGCGGGCGTGATTGCAGAGGGGGCGGCGGCAGCGGGAGCGGCGGCTCGGGGGGCGGACGCGGGGGCGGCAGCAGCGGGAGCGGCGACTCGGGGGGCGGACGCGGGGGCGACGTGTCGCGACGGCACCACCGCCGGTAGCAGCCGGGACTGCGTCGCCACGGTTCGCGGTGAATCGACGGCAGGCGTCGCCTGGACGTCTCCGGGGGTGTCGCCAGACCTTCTCGAAGCGCTGGAGGTTCTCGATGCGCACCGGCTGGTGCAGGTGGGGCTCCGACGCTGTCACGCGAGAGTTCACGTCCTGGCCGTCGGCGGCGCGGTATCCGGCGGCGACGGCGTCGCCGACCGGAACCTTGATCGCGCACTCCAGGATCGACGCCTGCTGGGCGCAATGCGCGGGGACCTGCGCGGTTCGCTGGCACGCCTCCGACACCACTTGCGCCGCCCGGTGGTCGAGGCTCTGATCGCGCACGTTCCTCTTGCGCGGCTCCAGCACGATGTGTTTGTCGACCGGATGTGCGGTGAGAGCTGGCCCCGAATCGCGGCCGCGCGCACCGGGGGCGACCGTGGCACGGCCGTCAGGGCGTTTCGGCAGGCCGGCATGCGAGTGCAGGCAACGGCGGCCGTGATCGCGGCCCTGACGAGCGGGCATGGCGGAGACGTGGCGGACCTTGCTCGGCGAACGGGGCTGACGCCCCGAATGGTCAACCGTGTTCAGCGGCAGTTGGACGCTCAGGGTGCGAACGAGACACGGCGTGCAAGTCAGTTGCCGCCGTCATTGGCGCCGCCCAGCCGGGCGGTGAGCGTGCGAGGTCCGTCGACGCCAATCCGCCGGGCACACGGAAACAGGCCAAACCCCGAGGTAGGGGCGGAGCCATGCCGGATCGCAGGAGCGGAGGGGAACGCGGGGAACGACGAGGCGAGTCACGAGGTCGCCACCTGGCGAGTGCTGCAGGTCCGGCCCGGCTTCGAGCTCACGGTTAAGGTCGGCCTCGAACGCACCCTGGGCGACGGCGTGCGCTGCCGCACCCTCCGCTTCCAGCCGGGTCGGCAACCCCTGGCCGGCTACCTGGAGGTGGCTTGCCGGGATCGCCACAGATTGCAGAACGCGCTCGCCGGCCTCGCGGGTGTTGTCGGCTGGATCGGTGCTGGCTCCGCGCCGAGCGGTGCGTCCGTGTCGCAGCAGCGATCGGGCGCTCAAGCGGCCCTGATGGTCAGAGACACCACCAGCCACAGTGGCAGCCAGGCCGCCGCAGAAGTGGCGGCCTGGCTCGATCCCAGGCGAGGGCGGCCATGATCCGCGTTCTGCTGGCCACGGGCCGACCGGCACTCGACGCGGCCGTTGCGAGCGAGCCGGACCTCGACGTCGTCGCCCAAGCGTACTATGCGGACGCAGCCGTGACAGCCCTTGCAGAGCTGCTGCCGGATGTGGCCGTCATCGATCCGACCCTGCCAGGCGCCGTGCCGTTCGACTGGTTCGGCGACGCCGCGCTCTCCGCCACACAGGTCGTGTGGCTGGGACGCGCCAACCACGGCGAGCCGGGTGTCCGTGTGCCCGATGGTGACTGGACCGCGCCGGTCGCGTGGAGCGCGAGCACAATCATAGAGGCCATTCGAACGCTGATGGCGCGCAAGGCTGGCCCGCTGCCGCCGGCCTTGGACATCGCGCATACCGGCGTTCTCCCGTTCGTGGGCTGCCTTCCCCGCCTCGGCGTGAGCACGGCTGCCGCCGCCTGGGCCATCTCGCTGGCGAGCACGGGCCAAAAGGTGGCGGTCGTGGATGCCAACCTAACGCATCCGTGCCTGCCGGAGATTCTCGGGATGGCTCAACCCCTCGCTGGCTGGGACGTTGCTGAGTCCCCAGCGGACGTTGGAGCCTCGGGCGTCAGGACGCAGGGCGTCCACTGCCTGGCGCTGTCGCGCAGCATCGCCGCGCCGGGTAACACAGAGAGCCTCTTTAATCGCTTGCGGACCGTCCTCGCGGCCATGCGTGACCGGGGCTTCCCGTCGGCCGTTGTGGACCTGGGGTCCCCGTGCCCTCTGGTTGGTGGTCGCTTGTCCCCGTGGTTGGAGTGGGTGGCCTCCACCGAAGCGGTCGCGAATGTGATCACGGCGCAGGATCCGCAGGCCCTCCTGGCGGCAGCGCGCGTACTGCGGGCCGCCGATGCAGCCGGGGTGGCCGTTCGACTCTGGTGCGCGAGCTACGACCAGCACATTTCGTCGATCGATGAGCTGTCGGCGGCGCTGGGGCGGTCCTGCGACCCGCTGCCCTGGGACCGAAACGCCGTCGTCCGATGGGCGCTGGCCGGCCAGCCACCCGCCCTGCAGATGCCCCTCGACTTCGGCGCGGTGCGCCGACCGGCACCCGCGCTGTCTGGCCGGTAGCCGCGCCACGGCTTCAGGTGGGTGGGCATCGACGAGCCTCAGCTGTCACGGGCGGCGGGTCGGGCGTCGGTGCTAAAATTGGGAAGACATGGTCTATCGGGCCCTCGGCGGTCGCTGACGGATGACGGCCACGCGGCTCTCTGAAAGGGATGTCCGTCCTGGTGTTCCGGGCAATCGGCCGCTTCTTGCTCCAACGATGGCTTCCCCTGGCGGCAGGCCTTGCCGTGGCGGGCCTGCTTGCCTCTCTGGCGTACGTGAACTTCCAGGCCGGGCGTGAGCAGGTGGCCGTCACCGCTCAGAAACGCGCGACTGCCGCCATCGCAGAGGCACACGCCGCAGGATTGCCGGCGCCGCCGCCGGCCACCGGTACGGTGGAGCAGCAAACAGTGCATGGCTATAAGCAACATCTGCTGACACCGCCGCCTGGGCCAGGGACGATGGCGGATGTGGAAGCGGATGCGATCAGGTTCACGTATGTGTTCGCCGGAGTCCAGGGCCACTCTGAATATGTAGGCGAGGAGATCATGGTTCGAGACATAGAGGACTACCCACTGTCATCATTAGTGATACCGCTCTTGTCCGGCGCTTCGTCCGCTCATTTAAGTTCCATTCAAGGAGTGCCGCTACAGATTCATTCCGGTAGGGTGACACTGCCGATACATATGCAGCCATTTGGGCCGTATGAATTAGTCACAATCACCTACGTTGTACCATATGATTTCTTGGCTGATCAGACTTGGACG
>JAJYVM010000035.1 GCA_021792015.1 Bacillota bacterium
TGTGAAAGGCCAGCGTCGACCCGGTCAGCAGGCGCGCGTCGGCCCAGCGGCGTCACGGGCGGTTGCGCCTCCCCCATTCAGGATGTCGCGCCCCCGCCCGCGCCAGCGTGATCCGTCTCCTTGTGCCGACAGCGTTCGCAGGGCTAGGGTGGAGCGTGGAGGTGCCTTGCCATGGCCGTCGCCGAGCCGCTGTCCGTGGCCGCCCCGCCCAGCGCCGCATTCGGTCGCCCTGGCCTGGCCGGCACCTGGGCGCCGGCCAGCAAGCAGGGGATCGGCACGGCGCTGAGCGTCGCCTCGCCGGTGTGGTTCACCCTCGCGCAGGGAGTCGTCACCGAGGTGTACTACCCGCGGGTCGACGTGCCGAACACGCGCGACCTGCAGCTGCTCACCCTGCTGCCGGGGGGCGAGGTGGTCGAGGAGCGCCGCGACATGGACGCCACGGTCGCGCGCCCGGATGCGGACGCGCTCTTTTACCAGGTGACCACGGCCGACCGCCGCGGGCGCTTCCGCATCGAGAAGCGGATCATCACCGATCCCGACCGCCCGTCGCTGGCCATGCGCGTGCGCTTCCGCCCAGGCGCGGGACTTGCGGGCGCGGCGGGCGCCGCGCCCCCCGACGGTTCCGCTGCGGCGGCACGGCTCTTCGTCCTGCTCGCGCCCCACGTCTTCGGCCAGTCGTCCGGTAACTCGGCGCGTGTCCTCACCCGGCCGGACGGGCGCACGCTGCTGGTGGCCTGCCGGCACACGACCTGGCTGTGCCTGGCGGCCTCGCACCCCGTCGCCCGGGCAAGCTGCGGCTTCGCCGGCGTCTCGGACGGCTGGACCGACCTGCACGCGCACGGCGACATGCGCTGGGCCTTCACCGAGGCCACGGACGGCAACGTGGCCGTGATGGCTGAGCTCGCGCCGGGGTTCGCCGATCGCGCGCTCACCCTGGCGCTGGGCTTTGGCACCTCCATCGAGGCAGCCTGCGACCACGCCGTGGCCACCGCCGATGCGCCGTTTCGCAGCATGGAGATGCGCTACCGCTCCGGCTGGCAGCGCTGGTGCCGGGGCCTCGTGGACCTCGGCGGGCAGTCCGGCGACGGGGGTCGCCTCTACCGCCTGTCGGCCATGACCCTGAAGGCGCATGAGGACAAGGAGAACCCCGGCGCGCACATCGCCTCGCTGGCCGTGCCCTGGGGGGAGGGAAGCGGCGACAGCAACGCAGGCGGCTACCACCTGGTCTGGCCGCGCGATCTCTACCACAGCGCCACGGGGCGCCTGGCGGCGGGCGACAAGGAGGGCGCGGTCGACGCCCTGCGCTACCTCTTCCGCACGCAGCGGGCCGACGGGGCCTGGCCCCAGAACTTCTGGGTCTTCGGGGAGCCGTACTGGCGCGGGCTGCAGCTGGACGAGCTGGCCTTCCCGATCCTGCTCGCCTGGCAGTGCCGGCGGGCCGGCGCCCTGCCGTTCAACCCCTACCCCACCCTGGTCGTGCCGGCGGCGCACGCCGTGGCGCGCCTGGGGCCCGTCACGCAGGAGGAGCGGTGGGAGGAGAACGGCGGCTACTCGCCGTCGACCCTGGCCTCGGCCATCGCGGGGCTGGTCTGCGCGGCCGAGATGGCGGCCGACAACGACGACCCGTTCGCGCGGCAGTACTTCCTGGAGGTCGCCGACGCCTGGACGGCCTCGCTCGAGGACTGGACGTACACGACGGCCGGCAACATTCCGCCGAGCTTCACCGAGTACTACGAGCGGGTCGTGGACCCCGCCCACGTCGGCGGGCTGCGCGGCGCCGTGACCCGCGTGGCCAACCAGCCGGGGCAGCTGGCCCTGCCGGCCAGCTCCATCATCGACGGGGGCTTTTTGGAGCTGGTGCGCTACGGCGTGCGGCGCCCGAACGACCCGCACGTGCTGAGATCCCTCGCGGCCTACGACGCGGCCTGCCGGGTGGAGACGCCGCTCGGGCCCTGCTGGCACCGGTACAACCACGACGGTTACGGGCAGAAGGCCGACGGCGGGCCCTACGACGGCTCCGGCGTGGGCCGGGCCTGGCCCCTGCTCACGGGTGAGCGCGCGCACTACGAGCTGGCGGCGGGGGGCGATGCCGCGGCCCTGCGCGCGGCCCTGGAGCGCTTTGCCGGGGTGGCCGGCATGCTGCCGGAGCAGATCTGGGACAGCGCCGACATCCCGGAACGGGGGATGCACATCGGCGGGCCGACGGGCTCGGCGGCGCCGCTCTGCTGGGCGCACGCCGAATACATCAAGCTGCTGCGCTCGCTGCACGACGGCTCTGTGTTCGACTGTCCGGCGCCGGTGCGGCAGCGCTACGCGACGGGCGTGCCGGCCGGGGCGCCCGTCATCTGGAAGTTCAACAACAAGGTCCGCCAGCGCCCGGCCAGCCGGCCGCTGCGGGTCGAGGTCTACGCGCCGGGCGCCATGCACTGGTCGGACGACGAATGGGCAACCATCCACCACGACCCGATGCAGCCGCGCGGGCACGGCGTCTGGACCTTCGCCTTCCCGCGCGAGGCGGTGAACGTGCGCTTCACGTTCTACTGGCATGACGAGCAACGCTGGGAAGGGCGGGATTTTCAAGTGGTGACGGCCGAATGAGCTGCCAGGCGGTCCTGGTGCTTCCGGGCTCCGCGCAGAGCGCGGCCCTCGGTGAGGTGGAGGTCGGCAAGCCCGGTCCGGGGCAGGTGCTGGCACGGACCCTCCGGGTCGGCATCTGCGGCACCGACGCGGAGATCGACCGCGGCGAGTACGGCGAGGCGCCGCCCGGCGCGGAGCGGCTGGTCCTCGGGCACGAGTCCCTGCTGCGTATCGAGGGCACCGGCCAGCTGGCGGTCGGCATCGTCCGCCGGCCCTGCCCCGAGCTCTGCCCCAACTGCGCGTCCGGGCGCTGGGACATGTGCACGACCGGTGACTACAGCGAGCACGGGATCCGCCGGCTGGACGGGTTCTTGCGCGAGCGGCTGGTCATCGCCGCCGACGGGCTGGTGCCCGTGCCGGACGCCCTCGAGCCGGTCGCGGTGCTCGTGGAGCCGCTCAGCATCGTGGAGAAGGCCATCGCCGAGGCGTGGGCCATCCAGGCGCGGCTGAAGTGGGCGCCCAAGCGCGCCCTGGTGACGGGCGCCGGGCCGGTCGGGCTGCTGGCCGCCTACGCCCTGCGCCAGCGGGGGCTGGACGTGTGGGTCGTGGACCAGCGGCCCCCGGGGTCGCCGAAGGCGGAGGCGGTGGCGGCCGTCGGCGCGCATTACGTGGACGACATCGACAAGGCCGGCGCGGCCTTCGACATCGCCGTGGAGGCCACCGGTTACGCGCCCCTGCTCTTCGCCGCCAGTGGCCTGCTGGCGCGAAACGGCGTCCTGGCCCTGACCGGCGTGACGAGCGGGCACCACACGGTCTCGGTGGACGCCAACGCCCTGAACGCCGACATGGTTCTTGAGAACCAGGTGATCTTCGGGTCGGTCAACGCGGCGCGGGCCCACTACGAGCAGGCCGTGGCCGACCTCGGCGACTGGGTGAAGCGCTGGCCCGGCGCGACGGAGCGCCTCATCACGGCGCGCCATCCCCTGGCCGACTTCCGGGCCGCGCTCGGAAAGTCCCCGGACGACATCAAGACTGTGGTCGAGGTGGGCGGCTGATATGGAGATCGGGATGGTCGGGCTCGGACGGATGGGCGGCAACATGGTCCGGCGCCTGATGGGCAGGGACCACCGCTGCATCGTGTACGACCGCTCGCCGGAGGCGGTGAAGGAACTGGCGGCGGCGGGCGCCGCGCCGGCCGCCTCGCTGGAGGCCTTCGTGGCGGCATTCACCACGAAGCCGCGGGTGATATGGGTGATGGTGCCCTCCGGCGACCCCACGAAGGAGACGATCCGGGCGATTGGGGAGCTGGCCGACCGCGGCGACATCGTCGTCGACGGCGGCAACACCAACTGGCGCGCCGCCATGGTCGATGCGGAGCACCTGGCCGGCAGGGGCATCCGCTACCTGGACGCCGGCACCTCGGGCGGCGTGTGGGGCCTGCAGGAGGGCTACTGCCTGATGGTCGGGGGCGATGACGCCTCCTACGCGCACTGCCTGCCCCTGCTCAAGGACCTCGCGCCCGCGGACGGCGGCCTCGTGCACACCGGACCGGCGGGCTCCGGCCACTTCGTGAAGATGGTCCACAACGGCGTCGAGTACGGGCTGATGCAGGCCTACGCCGAGGGCTTCGAGCTGATGAAGCGCCTGCCGGAGTTCCCGAACCTCGACCTGCCCGCCATCGCCGAGTGCTGGCGCAGCGGCAGCGTCGTGCGCTCCTGGCTGCTCGACCTGCTGGCGGACGGGCTGCACAAGAACCCGGAGCTGAAGGGCGTGGCCCCCTACGTGGACGACACGGGCGAGGGCCGCTGGACCGTGGAGACGGCCATCGAGGCCGCCGTGCCGCTGCCGGTCATCAGCATGGCCCTCTACGACCGCTTCCGCAGCCGGATGCAGGAGAGCTTCGGCGACAAGATGCTGGCCGTCATGCGCAACGAGTTCGGCGGCCACGCCATGAAGACGGAGGGTCCGGCATCCAAGCCCTGATGGGATGACGCGGGATCGTGCCGGGCGCCGACGGGGCGCCCGGCACGCCAGGTGCCGCGGCACGTGCGGGCGGGCGCCCTCAGCGCGCGGCCGCCACCACGCGGTCCAGCACCTCCGGCGGCAGTGGACCCCGGTCGGCCCACCGCGCCGCCTGCTCGATCTGCGCAAGGTCGGAGAACCCCACCAGCGCCGTGGCGACCCCCGGCACCGAGAGGGCAAAGCGCAGCGCCAGCTCCGCCATGCCGCCCTCCAGGCCGAGATCGGCCGGCAGCGCCGCCAGGGCCGCCACGCGGGCGAGGTCGCCCTCGTAGTCGCCGCCCTCCGTCAGGGCGCCGCCGACCCCGCCGGCCAGGGGCGGGCGCGGGCCGGGCCCCGCCACGGCGCCGGCGGCCATCACGCGGATGGCGAGGATCCCCATGCCCGCATCGGCGGCCCGCCGGCCGAGCCCCGCGAAGTCCTGCGCGCCCCCGCTGGCGCCCGCCCAGAACGCGCTGGGGTTCAGCGCATTCAGGTACGTCTGCATGGTGGCGAAGCCGCCGGAGGCGACGGCGCGGCCGATGGCCGGCGTGTCGCCGAGGCCCGTGATCCCGGCGTGGCGAATCAGGCCCTCGGCCACCAGGCGCCCCATGGCGTCCGCGACGGCGTCGAGCGCGCCGGTGATGCGGTTGTGCAGGTGCAGCACGTCCACATGGTCGCGGCCAAGGCGCCGCAGCCCGGCCGCCAGCGCCTCGCGCAGCGCCGGCCACGGCTCGGCCAACCGCTCCTCGGGCAGGCGAACCTTCGTCCCCACGGCCACCGCGGTCAGGGCGCCCGCCTCGCGCAGGGCGGCCCCCAGGTGCTCCTCGGAGCGCCCGTCCCCATATTGCGCCGCCGTGTCGAAGTACGTCACGCCCGCGGCCAGGGCCATCGCCACGGCGCGGCTCCGCAGCCCGGCATCGCCGCGCACGATGAGACCGCCCACGTTGCCGCAGCCAAAAGCCAGGGCCGAGACCATGCGGCCGGTGCGTCCCAGCGGCCGCTGCTCCATGCGCTTCATCCCTTTCGCCCGCCGGCGCGCAGCTGCGCCGGCGCCGATGCTCGCCCCAGGGGATGGGTTACTCCGCCCCGCCGCCGACGCCTTCCGCGCCGAGGGGCCGGGAGCGCGGGGATCGCGGCTGTGCCGGCGGCGCCACCTGTGTGGGCAGAGCACGGGGCCGCCCCTCCCCCGCGCCGGCGCATCGCTTCAGAGCACGAGGTTCGCCTGGCGCAGCCCCGCCCGCGTTTCGGCCAGCAGCCGCCGCAGGGCCTGCGGGCGCAGCACCTCGCACGCCCAGTCCCAGTGGACGGAGACGTAGGCGCCGGCGGGCGCGTCGTCGGCCAGCTGGCGGCGGACCCGGACGACGGCCGCCGGCCCGAGGACGAGACAGCCCTCGCGGAGCAGCAGCGGCTGGCGCTCCAGCACGAGGTCGGGGCCATCGGCCCGCACGACCCTGCCCCAGCTGATGCGGCACCTGTCCAGGTGCGCGAGGGTGATGTCGGCGCGCGGATCGCGCGCCAATCCGGCCGCCCGGTAGACGTTGAGGACGTGAAAGTTGTGATGGGGCCGGCCGCCCTGATCCAGCAGGGAGATGAGGTGGCTGAAGGCACGGGCCGCCGTCCGCGCGCGGAAGCGGTCTCGGAGGCTGTCGTAGAAGGCGCCCTCCGCCACGCGGTCCAGGCACGGGTTGCCGATCCAGTACGCCTCCACCACACGGCGGTCGAAGGGCTCGGCGATGCCGTTGGCCGTGGCGATCAGGCGGAGGTAGGGGTAGGCGCCGTCGAACCGCCGCGCCAGTGCGAGCAGGTCCTGGTCCGTGCGCCCCGCCGTCACATACTGCAGCAGGGTGTCGCCGACGTCCGGCCCGCAGTAGCCGAGCCGGTTCGGCGGGAATGCGTAGCGGCCGAAGAGGACGGCGCCGGCCTGCACGCGCGGGTCGATCATGCGCCCCCCACCTCGCGGCGTCCGTCGGCGGGCGTCGGGGCGCGCCGCAGGTGGGCGAGCAGGGCCACCGCCAGGCTGACGGCGACCGCCAGATGCTCGCGCAGCCCGCTCCGGCTCGCGGCTGCCGCGATGACGAAGCCGGCCAGGCCGGCGACGCCGCCCTTCATGGCCAGGCGGAGGGTGGCGTCCGGGAGCAGGCGGACGCGCGCACCGGCCAGCCAGGCGACGGGATCCGGCCGGATGCTCACGCCGGATCCTCCCCCCGCAGGGCGCGCAGCAGGGCGGTGGTTTCCGCCGCCTCCAGGGCGCTGATGCGGCCCACGATCAGGTCCGCCTGCACCAGGACCCAGTCGCCGGGCCGGGCATCAGGCTGGCTAAGGGCGATGCACCAGCGCGTGCGGTCCGGCAGGCGCACCTGCGCCGTGCCGTCGAGCAGCCGCAGGACCTGGCCGGGCTGGCTCATGCACATGAGTGGCCGCACCCCCACGCCCCCATCGTCGCGGCGGCCCCGCCGGCCCCGACACGGCCATGTGGTCTGCATGGCGGCGTCCGTTCGGTCCGCCCTGCCTCCAGCCGCGGGGGCAGGGCCGTGCGACCCCATTTGGCAGCGTCCGTTCGGTGCGACGGGCGCCCGTCCATCCGGCCCTGGCCGCGAGGACCCGTGCCATGGGACGATGGCGGCGAGCGGGGAGGGCGGCCCGTGCACGAGCTGGGTCTGGCCGCGGCCATCCTCGACCGGGCCGAGGCGGCCATGCGTGCCCACAGCCGCGACCGGGTGCGCCGCGTCGAGGTGGCCGTCGGGGAACTGGCGACCGTGCTGCCGGACAACCTGGCCTTCTGCTTCGCCGCGCTGGCTGCCGACCGGCCAGGCCTCAGCGGGGCGCACCTGGACGTCACCGTGCGGCCGCTGGCCGTGCGGTGCATGGACTGCGGCCATGAGGGCCGCCCCGAGCGCATCGAGACGCGATGCCCGCGCTGCGGCAGCCGGCATGTGACGATCGCCTCCGGGCAGGAGCTGGAGATCGTCGCCCTGGAGGTGGAGTGAGTTGACCGAGCGCATCGAGCTCGCCGAGCCTGTGCTCCGCGCCAACGACATCGTCGCCCGGCGCGTGCGCCGCCTGCTGGAGGAGGCCGGCGTGTACGCCTTCAACCTGATCTCGTCGCCGGGCTCGGGCAAGACCAGCCTGCTGGTGCGCCTGCTGGAGATGCTGCGCGGCGAGCTGCGCATGCTCGTCCTGGTCGGCGACGTGCAGACGGACAACGACGCCCGCCGCCTGCGCCATACGGGGGTGGAGGCTGTGCAGATCGTCACCGGCGGCACGTGCCACCTGGAGGCGCCATCCATCGAGCGTCAGCTGATCGGAAGACGCCTGGCGGAGCTGGACCTGCTGATCATCGAGAACGTGGGCAACCTCGTCTGCCCGACCGGCTACGACCTGGGCGAGGACGCCAAGGTCGTGGCGCTATCGGTCGCCGAGGGCGACGACAAGCCGGAGAAGTACCCGGGCATCTTCGCCAGGGCCGACGCCGTCCTGCTGACGAAGACCGACCTGCTGCCCCACGTGCCGTTCGACCCCAGGGCGGCCGAGGGCCACATCCGCCGCCTGCAGCCCGACGTGCCGATCTTTCCAGTGTCCGCCCTGCGCGATGAGGGCGTGGCGGCCTTCGCGGACTGGATCCGCGCGCGGGCCGGCCGCTGACCCGGACGGGCCGGGCGGCAATGAAATCATAGGGCGCCGGCCCGGGCGCCCGCGGCGGCCCTCGCCGACACCGCCGACGTAGCCGCCTCCCATCTCGACCGGCCGGCCGAGCAGGCAGGTGCCCTCTCGCTGGCCCGTGGCCTTGCGGGTACGCCGCAGCATGTACCAAGCCGTCTGCTGACGGACGCCCAACTGCTTGCCCAGCTCCACGTTTGGCCTGGCTGACGAGGAAGAAGGCCAGAAACCACGTGGTCAGGGGCGGGGTGCCGCCATGCATGACGGTACCGGCCGTGGCGGAGGCCTGGTCGTGACAGTCCAGGCACTGCCGCAGGTGGCGGGTGGCGATGGCCGGGACGCGGCGGCTACCGCACTTGAGGCAGCGGAAGGCCTCGGGCCGGCGCTGCCGGAACAGCTTGCCGCGCCTTGGCGCCACCTCCGCACCGGTGGTCGCCGGCAGCCTGCCCGAACGCCCGCTCCGTATCCACTCCATCTCGCCCGCCTGGGTCGCCCGCACGGCACTGCTCTGGATAATGGCCTCGTCCGCCAGCATGGTGTCCCCCGTGGGATGCCGGCACTCCTCGACGGTCATGGCCGGCTAGGACCGGAGCGAGACCAGGCGCCCCGCGGGGGCGGCCGGCACGAGGATGAGGGGCACGTCCAGCCGGCCGACGCGGCCGGGCGCCAAGCCCACCACGACGGCCGCGTACGCGTCCTGGCGCAGCTCGGCGCGGATCTCCCGCGTCAGGTCGCCGGAGCGGACGCGCGTGCGGATCCGCCGCTCGGGCAGGTCCAGGGCCGCAAACACCTCGTCCAGCGTCTGCTCGGCCCGCTGGGCGTGCAGCCGCTCGGCCAGCCCGAAGTCGAGGGCATCCTCACTCCACCAGGCCACCACCGGCGGACGCAACAGGCAGAGGACCGTCACGGCCGCCGCCGGGTCGGCGCCACGCAGCCAGCGGGCCGCGATGCGGCCGTCCTCGCCGCCACGGGTCACGAGCAGGTACCGGCGGGCGCGCAGTTGCCACGGGCGCGGGCTGGTCATGGCCACCGCCTCCGCCCCCAGGCTAACGCCCCGCTGTTAGCGAACCTTTGTGGATGGGTGAAGGTTGTGCGGGTGGGGGGCGCTCTTCAGTCACACTCACGGTATGGACGGTCATCCAGTCATGTCGGACTATTGCCGCCAAGCCACATTGGACCTGGAACAGGCGGTAGGCTCAAGCCCCGGGCTGGCCAATCTCGCCGCCCTGATCCTGGGATCGTCTGGTGCGGTATCGCGCGGGCCATCGAGTTAAGGCGGGGTCGCAGTGCCGCGAACGAACTGAGATCACTGCGCCAAAGCGGTGAGGAAGCGCCGTAGGCCGTCAAACGGCGTAGAATCAAAGTTCCAGATGCCGGCAGCGGCCGCGACCGCAGTCGACATGTCGGGCCGAGGCGCGAAGGCAGCTACATAGGCGCCGACCTGACGCTTATGGCGGCGCTCGACCGGCTCCTCCCTGCCCGATGCGGCTCGGTCGATGAACTGATGCGTCATCGCAGCATTCGCGCTGGTTTCCACGGAACGCCAGCATAGCGACTCGACGCCGCCCGCGCCATCCTCCGGCACCACGTAAAACCCCCCGGAAAAGGGCACCGCTTCCGCGAGCGCACCCATCATGACCGTTACCAAGCCAAGAAGCTCCAACGCGTCACGCGCGCTCTGGGCCGCGGCCGCGGCATCCTCCCCAGCGTCACGGATAAGCCCCACCCTCAGAGAGGCCATCCGGCCGCCGTACTTGGCATAAAGCGCGCGACACGTTCGGACGGCCTCACGAAATGAGCCAGTGCCGCCCACACCGGCGAACACCACATTGTCATCACACCCGACCCTCTTGGCGAGGGCGGAGTAAAGTTGCTCGTCCCGGGTGCTTTCCACCAATACAATGGATGGCGGGAGCGCGTGCCCACTCTCGAAGGCCGCGTCGATTGCCGCTAGCGAGGATGGCCCTGCCGGTACCAATTCGCTAGCCCTCAGCGGAGTTCAACCCCAAAGCTAAGCGCCGCCCGCGCGTCCTCACCGTCAAAGCGAGCAACCGCTACGTGGCCGTTCTTGCCACGATCCAGACGCCAAGCCGCGGCGGTCGTATCGTCGGGAGTCAACGCAGCGCGAAGAAACTCTACGCTATGGGTGACGGCGAACAACTGAATTCCACTTGCTTTTGAAAACGACCCGAGGGTCGACCATAGCTCAGCATAGTGGGAGTAGTGAAGGCCGTTCTCGATCTCGTCGATCAGAATGACTTCAGCCTTGCAACTCAAGACCTCAAGCATGTAAGTCACAGCCCGGCGGAAGCCATCACCCAGCAGGTCGAGTGGCATGACGCCGCCCTCGGATCCCAAGTCTGCATTAAGTCGTGGGTACGGATCCACGGTAATGAGTAGCCGTCGCAGCCTGGGCTCAATCGGCTGCAAAGCCTCAATGAGGCGCTGTACTTGGTCAGCACCGCTGGCTTGAACTGCCCCGAACGCTGCGCAGTCCTGCTCGTGGCTGCCGTAACCAGCTAGGTACGCTCCAGTGGGGACAGGCGGTTTCAGCGTTGGAAACGCCTGGAGCGAATTGTCCGCCGACCAGAAGAGGCTGTGGTTCCAACGAGTCTGAGAGACTTCCGAATCATCAATGCTAAGTTGGACGTCCAAGACCGCCTGGGACACGGAAGACGGACCCAAGGCAAGACCAGACTGAGCATCTGGGCGTATGGCGATTGGCACAGCACCCTTGGGTTCAGCCTCGGTCAGCCGCACGCTCCAACGATGGGGCACGGCATCCGCCTGCACATCAATGCGGAGGCTATTGGTCGGTCGCTGCTGTGGAAACAGGTCTCGCCACGGAGGCGTTCCCTGTGCAGTCCGGAATGGTGGGCGTTGACGGTGCGTGACCAGCCAGGCGACGTGGTGGGCCACCGGGTTTAGAGCGAGAAAGATGGCCTCGAGCACAGACGTCTTACCGACTCCGTTTGTGCCGGTGAGCAGGTTTGTCTGCGCGATATCGGTCATCTGCATGTCGCTGATGTCGCGGAAATTGTGAATGATCACCGAACGCAACAACGATAGCCACCTCGCTTCCCCGAGGCAAGGTCAGATCTACGCTTCGCCTTCACCAGTATAGATCCGCGCCTGCACCCGCGCTTCCAGGTGTCCGTCAGGGCCACGTCACCCCGGCCACCCTTGCAGGCACATAGAGCTTCTGCCTCCGGCGGCTCGGTGAAGGTTGCGTTGCCGCCGGCAACACGGCCGCCGCCTACCCCGCCGTGTACCCCCCTGCCGCCAGCACCGCGCTGGCCACATCGCGCCGCAGGGCGATGGTCGGCACCGGCTCGCGCCGGCTCAGGCGCCGCAGGGCGCCGAGCGCCGTCAGCCGCGCGTCGCCGTCGTAGAGGAACGTCATCGCGTCGCGCGCGCCCGCCTCCACCCGCGCGCAGGCCGCCTCCTGGACCAGCGCCGCCATCGCGCCCTGCAGGGCGGAGCCCGTCTGGCCGGCCCTCACCAGGGCACTCTCCGCGGCGTACAGCTCGATCGCGGCGTCAGCCGCGATCCCCAACAGCTCCTGCTGCTCGGCCAATCCTTCACCGAACTTCATGGCCGCGGCGCCCGCCTCCAGCAGAAACGCCTTCTTGGCCGCCGCCAGCGGGCTCGCCGGGACCGTGCCGGCCGCCGCCTCGCGCTGGGCGGCCTCCGCCGCGGGCAGCAGGCCCAGGCGCCCCGACATCGCCCGCCGCAGCAGCTGGTCGGGGATCAGCAGGCGGTTGATCTCGTTGCTGCCCTCGAAGATGCGGTTGATGCGCGCGTCCCGGTACAGGCGCTCCACCTCGTAGCCGCGGATGAAGCCGTTGCCGCCGTGGATCTGGACCGCCTCGTCCACCACGAAGTCCAGGCCCTCGGAGCCATAGACCTTGTTGGCCGAGCACTCCAGGGCGTACTCGGCGATGGCGGCGGCCTTGTCGGCGGCGCCGGCCGCCAACTGCGCCTCGATCAGGGCCGCCGTGCGGTAGACCATGGACTCCAGGGCGAAGATGCGGGTGTTCATGTCCGCGAGCTTGCCCTGGATCAGGCCGTAGCTGGCGATGGGCTTGCCGAACTGCACCCGCTCGGCGGCGTAGGCCGTGGCCAGGGCCAACGCGTGCTTGGCCGAGCCGAGGCAGCCGGCACCGAGCTTGAAGCGGCCGATGTTCAGGATGTTGAAGGCGATGACGTGGCCGCGGCCGGCCTCGCCAAGGAGCTCGCCGCGGGCGCCGTCCAGGCGCAGCTGGCGGGTCGACGACCCGTGCAGCCCCATCTTCTGCTCCTCGGGGCCAAGCGCGACCCCCGGCTGGTCGCGCTCGACGATGAAGGCCGAGAAGCGCGCGCCGTCGATCTTCGCGTAGACGACGAAGACATCGGCGAAGCCGGAGTTGGTGATGAACTGCTTGGTCCCGGTCAGGCGATAGCCGTCGCCGTCCGCCGTGGCCACCGTGCGGGCGGCCAGGGCATCGGACCCGGAGGTCGGCTCCGTCAGCGCGTAGGCGGCGATCTTCTCGCCGGAGGCCAGCAGCGGCAGCCACTTCCCCTTCTGGGCCGCGCTGCCGAAGAACGCGATGGGCAGGGTGCCGATGCCGGTGTGCGCCCCGACGGTCAGGGCAAAGCCGCCCCCGGGCGCCATCGTCTCCGTCAGCAGGGCGCCGGTGGCCATATCCAGGCCCAGGCCCCCATACTCGGCCGGCAGCTCGGCGCCCAGCATGCCAAGCTCTCCCGCCTGCTTGACCAGGCGGACCGTCAGCGCGAAGTCGGGCGACTCGATGGCGTCCAGATGCGGCCGCACCTCGCGCTCCAGGTAGTCGCGCGCCGCCTCCGCCATCTGCCGCTGCTCCGCCGTGAGCCGCTCCGGGGTGAAGATCTCCCCCGGCTCCTCGATCAGAAACGCGCCGCCTCCCGGCACGACAAACCGCCTCCCCGCCTGCATCGCCACATCCGGGCCGCAAGCCACCCAACCCCACGCGCACCTGCAGCAACCGGGGCCCGGCGGCGTGGGGCGGCGCCGGCGCCGCCCTACGCCGCCTCGACCACGGCCGCGGCACCCATGCCGCCGCCGATGCACATCGTCACCACGCCGCGCCGCGCGCCGCTCCGCCCCAGCTCCCCCAGCAGCGTCACCGTCAGCCGGGCGCCCGTGCACCCGAGCGGGTGGCCGAGGGCGATGGCGCCGCCGTTGGGGTTGACCCGCGCCGGGTCCAGGCCCAGCCGCTTGATCACCGCCAGCGATTGCGACGCGAAGGCCTCGTTCAGCTCCACGACGTCGATGTCGCCAAGCGCCACGCCCGCCCGCGCCAGCGCCTTGGGCACGGCCACGACCGGACCGATCCCCATCACGTCGGGCTCGACCCCGGCCACGGCGAACGAGCGGAAGACCCCCAGCGGCCTGACCCCCAGGGCCGAGGCCGCCGCCGGCGAGGCCAGCACCAGCGCCGCCGCGCCGTCGGAGGTCTGCGACGAGTTGCCCGCCGTCACCGTCCCGCCCTCGCGGAACACCGGCCGCAGGCCCGCCAGCGCCTCCGCCGACGTGTCGCGGCGTACGCCCTCGTCTGCGGAGAAGGGCTCCACCGACTCCCCGGCCACCATGCCGTCGGCGATCTGCACGCGCCGCACGGGCACCGCCAGGATCTCATCGCGGAACCGCCCGGCCGCGATGGCCGCCGCCGCCCGCCGGTGGCTCTGCAGGGCGAAGGCGTCCTGCTCCTGCCGGCTGACCTCGAAGCGCACCGCCACCTGCTCGGCCGTCTGTCCCATGCTCATGTACGCCGCCGGCATGTGCTCGATCAGCCAGGGGTTCGGCTCCGGCCGCGCACCCGGCACCGGCACCAGGCTCATGCTCTCGACCCCGCCCGCGACGACGACCTCCGCCTCGCCCGTCGCGATGGCCGCGGCCGCGTTGGCGACGGCCTGCAGCCCCGAGGCGCAGAAGCGGTTTACGGTATATCCCGGCACGTCCGCCGGCAGCCCCGCCCGCAGCGCCGCGATGCGCGCCACGTTCAGCCCCTGCGGCCCCTCGGGCAGCGCGCAGCCCAGGATGACGTCCTCGACCTCGGAGGCCTTCAGGCCGGGCACGCGCCGGATCGCCTCGGCGATGACGGCGGCGGCCAGCTCGTCCGGCCGCTCGCGGCTGAGGGCGCCGCGCGGCGCCTTGCCGATCGCGGTCCGCACGCCTGAAAGGATCAGCGCCTCGCGCATAGCGTCATCCGTCCCTTCGCTCGTTCGTGAGGGCGCGCGATTCGCGCGCCCCTCAAATTAGTTCCGGAGTGGCCGTCCCGTCGAAAGCAGGTGCCGCATCCGGGCCTGCGTCAGCGGGGTGCCGAGGAGGCGGAGGAAGGCCTCGCGCTCCAGGTCCAGCACGTGCTGGGCCCGCACGCGGCTGCCGGGCGGCAGGTCGCCCCCCGCCAGCACGTTTGCCAGGGCGGCGCCCAGCGTGGCGTCGTGCTCGCTGATGCGGCCGGCCCAGCGCATCTCCTGCACGGCCAGCAGCAGGGCCGCGCGGCCGTCGCGCCCCAGCACCGCGAAGGTCTCGTCCACGCGCGGCGGGGCGTAGCCGGCCGCGGCCAGCAGCAGGGCCGTGTCCTTCGCGTCGGCCAGGCGGTGGCCGCCATCCAGCGAGATGGCGTCGGCGGGGCTCAGGTAGCCGATCTCGCGGGCATTGCGGGCGCTCTCGGACACTTTCGCCTGGCCCGCCGTCTCCAGCGCGAGGGCGATGCGGCGCGGGTTGCCGCCCGCCCGGCGCACCAGTTCCTTGATGCCGCCGCCGGCCGGGATCAGGCCGGCGCCCAGCTCGACGAGGCCGATGTAGCTCTCGGCGGCGGCCTGGATGCGGTCGGCGTGCAGGCAGATCTCGCAGCCGCCGCCCAGGGCCATGCCGCCGAGGGCCGCGACCACCGGCCGGTCCAGATGGCGCAGGGCCATGTTCGCGTCTTGGAAGGCGGCGATGTGGCGCTCGGCCTCCTTCCAGTCCTCCTCCTCGGCCGCCAGCAGCATCAGTTGCAGGTTGGCACCGACGCTGAAGCGCTCGGCGGAGGCACCGAGCAGGACCAGGGCCCGCCAGCGGGGGCTGCCGCCGACGTCCGCCGCCGCCCGGCGCATGGCCGCGATCGTGGCGGGGCCGATGGCGTCGTGGTCGGGGTGCAGGTGCAGGCAGGCCACGCCGTCGCCGAGGTCGCGCAGGTCGGCGTCGGAGGTCTCCCAGACGGCGGGGGCACTGGCGATCTCGACCTCGCGCGGATCGTGCCTATAGGGAAACACTTGCGCGAAGGTTCGGTCATGGACCGACTCCGCCAGCGGCGGCAGCGGCCCGTCCTCGGCGCGCATGCGCTCGGCGGCACGCCGGAAGCCGATGCGGTCCCAGACCTGGAAGGGGCCGAGGCTCCAGCCGTAGCCCCAGCGCATGGCGTCGTCGATCTGCTGCGGGGTGTCGGCCGCCTCGGGGATGCTGGCGGCCGCGAAGCGCAGCAC
>JAJYVM010000036.1 GCA_021792015.1 Bacillota bacterium
CACGCTGCTCGACGGGGAGGACGGAGAGGTCGTGGCCGCCGTGGCGGCGGCCCTGGAAACCCTGGACCGCGGACCCGCATAGGGTGCGGTGGTCGAGCTGCCGGTGCGCCCCGGGCGCAGCCCCCCGAGACCGAGCCGCTGACGTACAGCGACCCGCCATTCAATCCCGTCGAGACGGCCTGGTGTGACGGCAGCAGGTACCGGGTCACCGGGCCGAGCATCCGGCCGCCGGTGGGGATCCGGCGACGACCCAGGTGGTCCAGGTGCGTGTATCGGACCATGCCGGCCGGTGATTTCGGAGCAAGGCGGCCACTGATTTCGGAGCAAGCCGGCCGGTGGTTTCGGTCCATGCCGGCCACTTTGCGGCCAACTCCGAAATACCAGGCCGGCATGCCGAAATCGGTGGCCGGCATCCCGAAACGGGCGGCCGGCATGCCCCGAAACGGGTGGCCGACATGAGCGAAATACGCAGTCCAGGCGTACATGATCGCCGACCGGGTCGCGACCACGACCGGCGCGAACCCGTGCCCCCGCAGGTCAACACGTGCGGCTCGATCCCCGGGCAGGCCGCCTGCAGCCCGACCTGGCGCCCGCAGTTGGCGGCCGTGCCCCGGAGCCGCGTACCGAACACCCGCCGCGCCGAACGGCAGGCCCTGACCTCAGGCCATCCGATCGTCGACAGCCATCAGTGCGTCGACTGACCCATCCTCTCACTGGTGGCCGGCCTGACCGGCCGAACGGGAAAGGACGGGCCCGCGCCGGCGACGTGCAGCAGGAATTGCCGCCCTGCCAGCGAAACGTGGACGGCAACCTCGCGCGGGCGACGGAGGCTCAGGGCGTTGCAACGCTATCTCGTCAAGCGACTCGTCGGCGCCGTGCCGCTCCTGTTCTTCATCACCGTCATCTCGTTCGCCATCATCCACCTGGCGCCGGGCGGGCCGGCCGAGATCTATCTGGGGACAAGCGCCAACCCGGAGAGCGTGGCCCAGATCAACCACGCCCTCGGCCTCGACCAGCCGATCTACCTCCAGTACGTCAAGTGGATGTTCGCGCTGCTGCACGGCAACTTCGGCACCTCGTTCACGACCGGCCAGCCCGTCATCCAGGACATCCTGCAGGCGCTGCCCGTCACGCTCTACCTGGTCGGCTCCGCCTTCATCCTCGGCTGGTTGATCGGCATCGCGGTCGGGGTGGCCGAGGCGCTCAAGCCGTACACCAGGCTCGATTATCTGCTCACCGTCGTGTCCTTCGTCCTGATCTCGATCCCCGTGTTCTACCTCGGGCTGCTGCTGATTCTGTTCTTCACCGTCTACCTGGGCTGGCTGCCGTCGATCGGCATGGTCACCCAGGGGGCACCATTCAGTTTCCTCGACCTGGCGCGGCACATGGTGATGCCGGTGGCCGCGCTCACGGCCGTCGAGGTGGGCTTCCGGGCGCGGTTCGTGCGCGCTTCGATGCTGGAGGCCCTGAGCGAGGACTTCATCCGCACGGCGCGCGCCAAGGGGCTGACAGGAACGGTCGTGGTCTATAAGCACGCCCTGCGCAACGCGCTGCTGCCCCTGGTCACCCTCTTCGGCCTCGCGCTGCCCGCGCTGTTCGGCGGCTCGGTCCTCATCGAGAACGTCTTCTCGTTGCCCGGAATCGGTCGCCTTCAGGTCAGCGCCGTGTTCGCGCGCGACTACCCGACGGTCATGGCGGTCAACACGATCGCCGCCGTGCTGGTGGTCGTCGGCAACCTGCTGGCGGACCTGATGTACGGGTGGGTGGACCCGCGGATCCGGTACAGCTGAGACCGCAGGGCTTGGGGGGATCGAGCTTGGCCGCGCTGCGCGAGCCCACACCCGGACCGGAGGCGGCGCCGCGACCGCTGGTGGCGGCCGACGATGCGGCGCCGCGCCGGAGCCTGTTCTGGCGCCGCTTCCGCCGCGACCGCCTGGCCATGGCGGGCCTTGGGATGCTCACCCTGCTCTACCTGATGGCGATCTTCGCGCCGGTGATCAGCGGGCACGTCGATCCCAACAAGCTGAACCTGCTCGACGCGCTCCAGGGTCCCAGCGCCGCGCACATCATGGGCACCGACGAGTACGGACGGGACATCTGGGCGCGCATCGTGTACGGCGCGCGGATCTCCCTCAGCGTCGGGCTGATCTCGGTCAGCATCGCCCTCACCATCGGGATCGCGATCGGCTCCCTCGCCGGCTACTTCGGCGGGTTCGTGGACGCGCTGCTCATGCGCTTCACCGACGCGGTGCTGGCCTTTCCCATCCTCTTCATCCTGATCACGGTCGTGGCCGTCGTCGGGCCCAGCCTGTTCAACATCTTCGCGGTGATCGGTCTGACGGCGTGGCCCGGCATCGCGCGCCTGGTGCGAGGTCAGTTCCTCTCCCTGCGGGAGCGCGACTTCGTGGAGTCGGCACGGGCGGCCGGCGCCCGCCCATGGCGCGTCATCTTCCGCCACATCCTGCCGAACGCCGTGGCGCCCGTGATCGTCGCCGCCACGCTGGGCGTCGCCGGCGCCATGCTCTTTGAGGCCGCGCTCGACTTCCTGGGCGTGGGCCTGCAGCCGCCGACGGCGACCTGGGGGACGATCCTCAATGCGGGTCAGGGCTATGTGCTGGCCGGCGACTGGTGGTTCACCTTCTTCCCGGGCCTGTTTCTCGTGCTCGCCATCCTCAGCATCAACGCCATTGGGGACGGCCTGCAGGAGGCCTTCAACCCGCGGGCGCTCCGCCGCTAGCCCGCGCTGCCGGGGGGCCGCCGCCAGGACACCGACGTCGCGACGCGAAGGAGGATTGCAGATGGCAGAACCGGTGCAGGGCCTCGTCCCGGAGATGACCCGCCGCGAGCTGCTCGTCCGCACCCTGCCCAAGGTCCTGACCCTCCCCATGGGGGCGGCCCTGCTCGCCGCCTGCGGCCAGATCGCCAGCAAGGCCGCCAACACGTCCGGGCCCGCCACCGCGGCCGCGACCACGACCGGAACCACCGCGGCCACCGCCGCCGGGACGCCGGTGGGCGGCGGCAACGCCATCTGGTCCACCTACGGGACCCTGTCGTTCATCAACCCCATCCTCGTATCCGACACGTCGACGGGCCTGCTGGTCGGCTTCCTGTTCGACCCGCTGGTCAACTTCGACACGAAGTACAATCCCATCCCCGGGCTGGCGTCCAGCTGGGAGACCAGCAGCGACAACAAGAGCTGGACGTTCCACCTGCGCAAGGATGTGACCTGGCACGACGGCCAGCCCTTCACCAGCAAGGACGTGGCCTTCACGGTGCAGGCCATCCTCCACCCCACCTACACGGGCCAGCGGGTCAGCAACTACACGCAGCTGGTGGGCGTGCAGAGCTACCTCGCGGACCTGAAGAAGCTCCAGGCGGGCCTGAAGGCCAAGACGCTGAGCGCCGCCGAGTTCAACACCCAGACCCTGGCGGCGTGGCAGAGCTGGATCAAGCAGGGCGCCGTCGAGACGCCGGACCCCTACACGGTCACCTTCCACCTGATCAGCGTGTTCGCGCCGTTCCTGACCAACGTGGGCGGCAGCTCGCCGATCCCCGAGCACATCTTCAAGGACACCCTCGGCGCCGCCATGCCGAAGTCGAAGTACAACACCCAGCCGATCGGCACGGGCCCGTTCAAGTACCTGAGCGGCAACACCACGGACCACATGACCGTCGGCCGCTACGACGGCTACTACGGCACGAAGGCATGGCTCAGCGAGATCATCACCCGCATCATCCCCCAGGTCACCTCGGCCGAGGCCGCGCTGCAGAGCAAGCAGATCGACTACTCCCAGATCCAGCCGCCGGACGCGGCCCGCTTCAAGGGCCTCAGCTACATCGACGTGCTGACCTCGCCGACGTTTGCGTACGAGTACATGGGGTATAACCTCCAGCACCCCCTCTTCCAGGACCAGAACCTGCGCATCGCCATCTGCCACGCCGTGCCCAAGGATCAGATGGTGAAGACCCTCCTGCAGGGCTACGGCGAGGTGGTGTGGAGCCACGGCTCGCCGGCCCGCTGGGATTACAACCCCAATGTCGTCAAGTACCAGTACGACGTCCCCCAGGCCAAGTCGATGCTGGCAGCCGACGGCTGGAAGCCGAACAGCAGCGGCATCCTGGAGAAGGGCGGCCAGCCGCTGAAGTTCACGATCGCCGTCAGCCAGGGCAACGGCCCGCCGCAGAAGGCCGCCGTCATCATCCAGGAGTCGCTGAAGCAGGTTGGCATGGATGTGGCCGTCCAGCAGTTCGACTGGGCGACCTTCGTCAACAAGGTCCTGCTGGCCAAGAACTTCGACGCGGCCGTCGTGGGCTGGTCGCTCGGGCCCGACCCGGACTCCTACACCATCTGGCACTCCGGCCAGGCCTTCAACTTCGTCTCCTACAGCAACCCCGAGGTCGACAAGCTGGAGGAGGAGGGCCGCACGACGCTGCAGCAGGCGGCCCGGGCGAAGATCTACCAGCAGATCCAGGCGATCCTGGCCGAGCAGCAGCCCTACCTGTTCCTCTATTCGCAGGATGCGATCGACGGCCTGAACAAGCGCCTGGAGGGCCCGATCACCGACTCGCCGCGCGGCCTGACCTGGAACATCGACCAGTGGTTCATTCCGAAGCCCATGCAGGGCGGTCCGGGGTTGGTGGCGGGCTGATCGTCGATCCGCGGGCCGGGGGGCGCCACGCGCCCCCCGGCCGTTCAAGCCGGGCCCGTCCCGCCGTCCTGACGTCGCGCCGCCTCGCCAGGAACCCCCTCGTCCGTTGTGGAAGGGGCCACCCCGAAAGGGTGAAGCAGGTGGAGCTCAAGGGAAGCGCATGGCTGGTGACGGGCGGCGGCACCGGCCTCGGGCGGGCCATCGCGCTGCTGGCGGCCAAGGGCGGTGCCGACGTCGCCGTCAACTACTCGAGGTCCAGGGCCGAGGCCGAGCAGACGGCCGCGGACATCCGCGCCCTCGGCGTCCGTTCCGCCGCGATCCGGGGCGATGTGGCCACCGAGGCGGCGGCGGTCGTGGACGCGGCCGCCCAGGCTTTGGGCCGCCTCGACGTCCTCGTCAACAACGCGGGGACGACGGTCTTCGTGCCGTTCAAGAACCTGGACGGCATCAGCGAGGCGGACTGGGACCGCGTGATGGCGGTCAACGTGCGCGCCTCCTTCCTCGGCTCGCGCGCCGCGGCCAAGCACATGACCCAGGGCGGCGCCATCTGCAACATCGCCTCCATCGGCGGGCTGCGCCCCGCCGGCAGCTCGCTCGTGTACTCCGTGAGCAAGGCGGCCCTGATCCACCTGACCCGCGGCCTGGCCGTGGCCCTGGCCCCGAAGGTCCGGGTCAACTGCGTCGCGCCGGGCCTGCTCGACACCCGCTGGACGGCCGGCCACAGCCGGGAGTTCATCGAGAACGAGAACCGCAACTCGATGCTCGGCCACATCCCCACCGTCGAGGACACCGCCGCGGCCACGCTCGCCCTCTGCCTGAACGAGAGCGTGACTGGGCAGATCCTGGCGGTGGACTCGGGCGCGACGCTGCACCACTGATGGCAACGCGCAGCGTTGCCTGGCTCGTGACGGGGGGAGGCACCGGCCTGGGCCGCGAGATCGCGCGCCAGGCGGCGGCCGGGGGCGCCCGCGTGGCCGTCAACTACTCGCGCTCGCGCGAGGCGGCGGAGGCCACCGCACGCGAGATCGGCGGGATCGCCATCCAGGGCGATGTGGCGGGGGAGGCCCAGCGCGTGGTGGACGCGGCCGCCGGGGCCCTGGGCGGTCTCGACGTCCTCGTCAACAACGCCGGAGCCACGGTGCACGTCCCGTTCGCCGACCTGGACGGGATCAGCGAGGCGGACTGGGACCGCATCATGGCCGTCAACGTGCGGGCGGCCTTTGTGGCCTCCCGCGCCGCCGCCCGCCACGGCGTGGCCTCCATCCTGAACGTGGCCTCCGTGGCCGGACTGCACCCGCGGGGCAGCTCCCTCGCCTACTCGGTGAGCAAGGCGGCCCTGATCCACCTCACCCGCGGCCTGGCGGTGGCCCTGGCACCGCGCACGCGCGTGAACGCGGTGGCGCCGGGCTGGCTCGACACGCCCTGGTGGCAGGGACGGGGCAACATCGAGCGCGCCAGCGCCGCCACGCTCCTCGGCCACGTCCCGACGATCGCGGACACGGCCGCCGCGGCCATCTCCCTGATCCTGAACGAGAGCGTCACCGGCCAGGTGCTGCCGGTGGATTCGGGGGCGAATCTGCATTGGTGAAGCGCGAGCGCAACGTCATGGTCGCCATGCGCGACGGGGTGCGCCTGGCCACGGACCTCTACTTCCCCGACGGCGACGGCCCCTGGCCCGTGCTCTTGGAGCGCACCCCGTACGACAAGCTCGGCACGGAGCTGGTGAAGTCCGCGGGCTTCTTTGCGCGCCACGGCTACGCCGTGGCGTTGCAGGACGTCCGCGGCCGCGAGGTCTCCGAGGGCGAGTGGTACCCGTTCCGAGAGGAGGGGCCCGACGGCTACGACACCTGCGGCTGGCTGGTCCAGCAGCCGTGGTGCAACGGCCAGATCGGCACCATCGGCCTCTCGTACTCGGGCTGCACGCAGGTGGGCCTCGGCGCCCTCGGCGCGCCCGGACTGGCCTCGCAGTGGATCAGCATGGGGCCGCAGAACTACCGCGACTCGGCCATGCGCCAGGGCGGGGCCATGGAGCTGCGCTTTTACATCTACGCCTTCCGCATGGCCGCGACCAGCAAGGAGGCCCAGGCCGACCCCGTCAAGCGGATCGCCCTGCAGCGCGCCCACAACGAGGTCGGCAAGTTCCTGCTGCCGCCGGGGCGCGTGCCGCCGAAAGCCGGCCTCACCCCGCTGAAGTACACCCCGGGCATCGAGCGCTGGGTGCACGACGTGCTGCGCCACGGCGACTACCGCCCCTATTGGTCGGACGCCCCGGCCCTGTCCATCCTGGAGCGCTACGACACCTACCCGGACGTGGCCATCACCTACATGTCCTCCTGGTACGACACCTACGTGCGCGGCACCATCGGCAACTACGTCGAGATGACAAAGCGCCACAAGTCCCCCACGCGGCTGCTCATGGGGCCGTGGACCCACGGCGGCCAGGGCGTGGCGTTCTCGGGCGACGTGGAGTTCGGACCTGACGCGGCCCTGCACTACGATGACGCGCGGCTGCGCTGGTTTGACGCGACGGTGCGCGGCCGCGACGCGGCCGCGCTCGCAAAGGAGCCTCCGGTGTCCATCTTCGTCATGGGCGGCGGCAGCGGCCGCAAGACCCCGGCCGGGCGCATGATGCACGGCGGGACGTGGCGCCAGCTGCCGGCATGGCCCCCGGCCGGCGCGGAGGCGCGGGCCCTGCACCTGCGGGCCGGCGGCCGGCTGACCTGGGAGGCGCCCGCCGCCGGGGAGGCTGCCGACCGGTACGTCTACGACCCCGCCGACCCCGTGCCCACCGTCGGCGGCTCCATCTCGGCGGCCGAGAACATCATCCCGGCCGGCGGCTACGACCAGAGGGGCGGGCCGCGGGTCTTCGGCAGCCGCGACGACCTGCCGCTCTCGGCCCGGGCCGATGTGCTGGTCTATTCGAGCGAGCCGCTGGCCAAGGACCTGGAGGTCACCGGCGCGGTCGAGGTGGTGCTCTGGTGCGCGTCCTCGGCCGTGGACACCGACTTTACGGCCAAGCTGATCGACGCCTACCCGAGCAACCCGGACTACCCCGAGGGCTACGAGCTGAACGTCGCCGACTCGATCGTGCGGGCGCGGTACCGCAGCAATGGCGAGAGCGCCGACCCGCCGCTCGAGCCCGGCCGGCCGTACGAGCTGCGGATCCGGCTTTACGCGACCAGCAACGTCTTCTGCGCCGGGCACCGCATCCGCGTGCACGTCTCCTCCAGCAACTACCCGCGGTTCGATCCGAACCCGAACACGGGCGCGCCGCTGGGGGAGAGCCAGGTGACGGAGCGGGCCCTGCAGACCGTCTACCACGACGTCGACAGGCCGTCGCGGGTGATCCTGCCGGTCATGGGGTAGCGCGGGCGCCCGCGGACCAGGTGCCGCCGGACCTGCTGGGGCTGGCCATGTTCCGGCCGCAGCAGGCGGCCGCGCTGCTGCGGGAATACCCCGGCGAGCTGGCCCTGGGCTGGGAGGGTGGCCGGCCCGTGGGGGTGCTGGGGTAGCGGATGGAAGCGACCGAGGCGATCATTCTCCACATCGCCGTCGATGCGGCCTGGCGGGGGCGGGGGATCGGGCGCTCGCTCCTTCTGTGGCTGGCTGGTCGTGTGGCGTCCATGGTCGCCGAGACCGACGGTGGCGCGGTGGGCTTTTACCACGCCGCGGTATGGCGTCCGGCGTCAGGCCACCGGCAGGGCAGAGGCCGGCGGGATGATCTCGCGGTCCGGCCTGCACAGCCTCACGCCTTTCCGACCGCCCGCATGAGACGCCGGCCGCGTGGTGCGTCGTGGCAGGAACGCGCGCGCAGCAGGAATTGCGCGTCTCACGGCGTACAGAGCGCGGTAGCGCCATGAGTCGGCGGCCATCGGCCGAAACTGCCATCCAGGCAATCGGGCGACGCCTGTCGGTCTGCGCGCAGAAGGGCGGAGGTGGATCCTGTGAAGAAGATTGCGATCGGCGTCGTGGCGGGTGTTCTCATGTTCGGCGGGCTGGCCTCGGTGGCCTTTGCCTCAACCGGCCCGACCACCATGGCCGTGAATCAGCCCGGGTGCTTTGGACTCTGGCGGGCTGGGAGCGTGCAGGCGATCGATCAGAGCGGCGGCAACGCCGGTTCGATCTTCGCCGGGCGGGCTGGCGCCAACTCGACGATCAATGCCCAGAACCGCGCGACATGCGCCGGCCTCTGATCTGAAGGGAATCGCCGCGCCGCCCGACAGCGGGCAGGCGCAGCCGGGAGGCCGGGGGACAAGGCGCCCCCGGCCTTGTCGTCGTCAGCCGCAGGAGGCGCCTCGGCCTGCGTTGTCTCGGCCCCCACCCGCTGGCGCCTCCCGTCGCGGCCCCGAGTGGATCGCCGCCGTACCCCGCCGCCCGTCCTCCCGCGGGGTCGCCGTGGCACGGTCCAACCCACCCGGGCTGCACACAGATGCCCCGGACCCCGATACAGACTTCGAGGTCGGTCCGTGCCCCCATGGAAGGGGAGCCGTTTGCAAGCACTGGATGTGCGCCGCCCGCCGCATGCCGCCGCCTGGTGGCACCCCCTGCTCCGGAGCCTTGGCGACAGCGCCATGGACCCGGTCGCCTACGACACGGCATGGCTTGCGCGCGTGCCGGAGGCCGGCGGCCGGGACCTCCTCCTGCCCACCGCCTGGGACTGGCTGCTCGCCCACCAGCACCGCGACGGCAGCTGGGGGGCCGAGGTCGAATTCCTGCCCGACCGGCTCGCGGGCACCCTGGCCGCGGTTGTGGCCCTGGTCGCCAACGAGCGCGCGGGACTGCGGCGCGCGCCCCCCGGGGCCGTCGCGGCCGGCCTCCGCTACATCGCCCGGGCATCGGCCCGTTGGGCCGAGGCACCTACGGCCCAGGAGACGGTCGGCTTCGAGCTCTGCGTGCCGGCGCTGCTGGCCGAGGCGGAGGCGCTGGCCCTGCACGTCACGCATTCCCTCGCGCCCCTGCAGCGGACGCGCAAGGAGAAGCTGGCGCGCCTGCCGCACGGCTGGCGCAAGCACCCGCCCATGAGCCTGGTCCACTCCCTGGAGGCATGGGCCGACGGCGCGCTGGCGGAGGGCCTGGTGGACGAGGCGGGCTCGTGCGGCAACTCCCCGAGCGCCACGGCCTACCACCACATGCTGGCCCCCGCGCCGCGCACGGCCCGCTACCTGAAGCGGGCCACCAGCAGCGGCGGGGCCAAGGACGTCGACCCGTTCGAGGTGTTCGAGATCGCCTGGACCCTCGACCACTTCGCCCAGGCGGGCCTCTCGCCCGCCGACCCGTCGCTGGCGCCGTACGTGAAGCGCCTGCACGCGGCCTGGCGGGGCGGGGCAGGCATCTCGGCCGTCGGCCTGGAGCCCGACGCCGACGACACGGCGCTGGCGGCCGTCACCCTGGGCCGCGCCGGGCGCCACGTGTCGGCGGAGGTGCTGCGCGGCTTCGAGCGCGAGGCGGGCTTCGCCACCTTCCCCTTCGAGCGCGACCCGTCGTGCAGCGCCAACATCCACGTGGCGTACGCGATCTCGCGCCTGCCGTTCCACGGCCGGTTCGAGGCCCTGGCCAAGGTGCTGGCCTTTCTGGCCGACACCATGACGCCCGAGGGCTTCTGGCTGGACAAGTGGCACCTCTCGCCCCACTCCCCGACCTGCCGCGCGATCATCGCCCTGCACCGCATCGCGCCCGAGCTGATCACACCAGCCGTCGACTGGCTGAGGCAGGGCCAGCACAGCAGCGGTGCCTTCGGCGCCTTCGGCGGCTCGCCGGAGGAGACGGCCTACGCCGTCGAGGCGCTGGCCGCCGCCGGCTGCGACGACGGCCGGGTCTACCGCCGAGCCAGCGCCTACCTGCGCGGGTGTCCGGACCGGCCGGCCCTTTGGATCGGAAAGGGTCTCTACTGTCCACGGCGTGTGGTTGACGCGGCCGTCGCGTCGGCGCAGGCCATCGCGCGGAGGTGGGTCATCTGAGCCGCGCGCTCGATCTGGAGGTCGATGTCTCGCGCGGCGGGGACGAGAGCTGGCTCGGCCACTCCCTCGTCGCGACCATCAAGACGGAGCGCCAGGCCATCCTGATCCGATGGGTCGGCAGCCTGAGCGCCGCCGCGGCCGCGCCGTTCCTGTTCCACGGCACGGAGCTCTACGGCGTCTGGGGCGTCTGCCTCTTCGCCATGCTCTACAGCCTGCTGTACATGTATGTGGTCATCCCGCGCTACCCGCGCACGCTGCTGAACGGCTACCTCACGACCACGGTCGACGCGGCCCTGTCGACGACCGTCATCGCCTTCTCCGGCGGCATCAAGTCCGACTTCTTCGTCGTCTACTACCTGGTGGCCGTGGTCAGCGCCATCCGGTTCGGCGGCGGCCGCGCCATCTACAGCGTCGGGGTGGAGACGCTCTGCTACGCCGGCATCGTCTTCCTGACAGGCGCCGACCGCGGCGTGTCCACCTTCGCCACGATCCTGTTCCGCATGAGCTTCGGGGCCATGACGGCCGTCCTGGTCGGCTGGGTGATCGACCGGGCCCGCGCCGCCGAGCGCGAGCTGGAGGATGCCGCCATCCAGGCCAAGCAGAAGCTGTCCGACGCGACGGCCGCCCTGACCAGCAGCCTCGACCTGAACCAGGTCATGGAGCACGCCGCCCGCTCGACCGCGGAGCTGGCCGGCGCGGCCCGCGTCGAGCTGGAAGTCCTGCCCCCGTCCAACCTGCAGGAGTGGAT
Organism: Bacillota bacterium; assembly: GCA_021792015.1. GTDB lineage: Bacteria > Bacillota > Sulfobacillia > RBS10-35 > JAJYVM01 > JAJYVM01. The sequence continues at coordinate 11,355 of JAJYVM010000036.1, forward strand.
CCCGCGCGACGATCCCCGGAATACCCGGCGCTGCGTGCACGAGGTCCACCCGACCGGCGAGGATGCGGCCAGCCTGGACTTCCCCCTGCTCTATGGCAGTGAGGACCTCGGCCGCCTGCACGTGGTCCTCGACGACCGCGGCGCGCAGCTGAGCCCCGTGCACCGCAGCCTGGTCGACACCTTCGCCCAGCGCTGCGGGCCCGCCCTCGCCAACGTGTGGACCTACGCGGCCATGCAGACCCAGGCCCTGATCGACCCGACGACGGGCCTGGCCAACCACCGCCGCTTCAAGGAGTTCCTGGCGGACTGCGAGCAGCGCGCCGAGCGGCTGCAGCGGCCGCTCACCATCCTCATGCTCGACCTCGACATGTTCAAGGAGTTCAACGACACGTACGGCCACCTGGCGGGCGACCGCGCCCTCCGCCAGGTCGGGAACGTGCTGCGCAATTCCATCGACGAGCAGGGCCTGGCCGCACGGTACGGCGGCGATGAGTTCGTGGCCGTGCTGCCCGGCGTGGACGCCACGGCCGCCGATGGCATCGCCCACGCCGTGGACGATGCCTTCAAGCGGGCGGTCGAGCAGCGCGTGGATGGGCTCGCCCCGCCCATGGGCCTGAGCATCGGCTGGGCCACGGCCACGGCCGGGGACGCCGACTACCAGACCCTGGTCGGCCGCGCCGACCTCGCCATGTACTTCGCCAAGCGCTCGGGCGGCGGCGTCAAGGCCTTCGAGGAGATGGACACCGGCGGGCCGCTCCAGTCCCTGGTCGGCAGCATCATGACCCAGCTGAGCAAGGTCGACCTGCGGGCCGTCGACGCCGGCCGCCACCCCCGCTCCGCGCGCTCCAGCCGCCGCGGCGGGCCGGCCCGCACGCTCGAGGTCGTGCGCATGCTGCTGATCACGGTCCGCGGCAAGGATCCCAAGCTGTACCTGCATTGCCGCAACGTGTCGCGCCTCTGCTTCCGGATCGCGCGCCGGCTTGGACTCTCCGCCTGGGAGATCCATGACGTGGGCCTGGCCGGCCTGCTGCACGACGTCGGCAAGATCTGCGTGCCGGACGCCATCCTGCAAAAGCCGGGCGCACTGACGCCGGAAGAGATGGCCGTCGTCCGCCAGCACGCCGACCAGGGCGCGGACATGCTGGCCCCGGTTCCCAGCTTGGCCGCCGTGGCGCTGGCGGTGCGGCACCACCACGAGAACTTCGGCGGCGGGGGCTACCCCGTGGGCATTGCCGGCGAGCAGATCCCGCTGCCGTCGCGCATCGTCCTCGTGGCCGACGCCTACGACGCCATCACGTCGGACCGGCCCTACCGCAAGGGCCAGACGCCGGCGGAAGCCATCAAGATCCTGCGCGAGAACCAGGGGCGCCAGTTCGACCCGCGCGTGGTGGCCACGCTGACCACCCTGCTGGCCGAGCTGAACACAGCCCGCCGCCGGCGGGGCACGCATGTGGAGGTGGGTGGAGCTTGACCCGTAAGGCGACCGTGACCTCGATCCTGGCTGACGCGATCAGCCGCCAGGAGCGCGAGCTGCTCGCGCACCTGCGCACCGCGAGCCCGATCTGGGACCTGATCGAGTACCACCTGGGCTGGGGGGAGACCGACGGCGCGCCCAAGGCGCGTCCGGGCAAGAAGGTCCGGCCCCTGCTGTGCCTGCTGGTCAACCAGGGGCTGGGGGGCGAGGTGGGGAGCGTCCTGCCCGTCGCAGCCGCCGTGGAGCTGCTGCACAATGCGGCGCTTGTCTTCGACGACATCCAGGACAGCGGCCCCCTGCGCCGCGGCCGGCCCGCCCTCTGGCGCGTGTGCGGCGTGCCCCAGGCCATGAACTCCGGTGTGGCCGTCCAGGCGATGGTCACGGTCGCCGCCGCGCAGGCCGCCGCGGCTGGCCTGCCCCCGGATCGGACCCTGGTGGCGGCGGAGGAGCTGGCGCTCTGCACCCTGCGCCTCTGCGAGGGGCAGTTCCAGGACCTGAGCTTCCAGGCGGGCAGCCGGCCCAGCATCGACGACTACATGCGGATGTGCGGCGCCAAGACCGCCAGCCTGCTGGCCAGCTCCGCCTACCTCGGCGCCGTGGCCGCCGGGCGCGACGACGTGTCCGAAGCCGCGCGCCGCCTCGGCTACCATCTGGGCATGTACCTGCAGATCGAGGACGACATCGCCGGCATCTGGGGCGATTCGACCGCAATGGGCAAGATGCCGGCCGATCTGGAGAGCCGGAAGAAGACCCTGCCGCTGCTTTACATCTTCCAGCTGGACGATGCCCCGCCGGAGGTGGCGGCCCTCGGCCAGCGGTTCTTCAGCCCCGAGGCCCTCAGCCCGGACGAGATGCAGCAACTGCGCCAGTTCGCCGTCGACCTGGGCGGCCGCGCGTACGCCGAGGAGATGGCCGGCTTCCACCGCGACCTGAGCCGCCGCGCGCTGGAGGAGCTGGGCGTCGGCAATTCCGAGCTGGTGGTCATGCTGGACGACATCGCCGCGTCCCTGGTCGCTGCGTCCTGAGGAGCCGCCGGCAAAGCGGAGGAGGTCGATCGACATGGAGGTCGTCGCCGTCTCGCCGCGGGGGTACTGTTACGGCGTCGTCGACGCGATGACGCTGGCCCAGCGGGTGGCCCGCGACCCGAAGGTTCCGCGCCCCATCTATATCCTGGGGATGATCGTGCACAACCGCCACGTGGTGGAGGACCTCGCCCGGCAGGGCATCCAGACCCTGGACGGCGGCGACCGCCGCACCCTGCTGAAGAAGGTGCGGCGGGGCACGGTCATCTTCACGGCCCACGGCGTCGCGCCGGAGGTCAAGGAGGAGGCGCGCCGGAAGGGTCTCACCTGCTTCGACGCCACCTGCCCGGACGTCACGCGCACGCACGAGGTGATCCGCGACCGCGTGGCCGCCGGCTGCGACATCATCTACATCGGCAAGAAGGGCCACCCGGAGCCCGAGGGGGCCGTGGGCGAGGCGCCCGGGCGCGTCCACCTCATCGAGGACGCCGACGATCTCGCCCAGCTGCGCCTGAGCCCCCGCGGCGCCACGGGCAAGATCGCCATCGTCACCCAGACCACCCTCTCGCAGTGGGACACCGCGGACCTGATCGCGGCCTGCAAAGCGCGCTTCCCCGACGCCGAGGTCTACAACGAGATCTGCCTGGCCACGCAGGTGCGCCAGCAGGCCGTGGCCGAGCAGGCCCGCGCGGCCGACGTGGTCCTGGTCGTCGGCGACCCGCGCAGCAACAACAGCAACCGCCTGGTGCAGGTGGCCCAGGAGGTGGCCGGCCGGCCGGCCTACCTGATCGACAGCGTCGCCGCCATCCGACCGGAGTGGCTCAGGGGCGTCAGGGTCGTGGCCGTGACAGCGGGCGCCTCAACCCCCAGCCAGCTGACGAACCAGGTGATTCGCTACCTGCAGGGCTACGACCCGGAGGCCCCGTCCGCGGCCATGGAGGCGGACCTCGCGCTGAAGCTGCCGGGCTCGGGCCGCTAGCGGGCCAAGTGAGTGTGGGGAGCGCCAGGACAGGGGCCGGAGGTGCGGAATGCAGCAGCATGAAGCACTTCCGACCCTCTGAACATGAGCGGATGCCGCATTGGCCACCGTCGCTGCGCGAATCGACACGAGATGTACTTCATCAGCGACATCGTGGATCGCATGGACCTCAGCGCGGTTCTGGCCGCATACGAGGATCCGCGCGGCCGCCCGCGGTACAGCACCCGCGGATGATGGTGAAGATCCTCTTCCACCTATGCTCGCGGCGTGCGCAGCTCGCGCAAGACCGAGCGGATGCGGCGGGAAGACGTGCCGCTGCCGGTGCTCTCGGGCAGCCAACAGCCTCACTCCTGGACGATCGCCGCGACAGCAGAGCGTGGAGCCGGTCTTCGGGCAGATCAAGTGGAACCGCGGGTTGCACCAGTTGCTGCCACCCAGGCTGGCAACGGCGAAGGCGAGTTGGCGGTTCGAGTGTGCGGTGCACAGCGTCTTGAAGTCCTGGATGGCTGCATCGAGCCCGGCATGGCCCGCTCCCGGGGCCAGGCGCCGGCCTCACCCGATCGTCAGCCGGCACCGACGCCGGAATCCCGGACCTGACCCGCGCGTACACGGCCGTGCTGGTTAAAGTCGCAGCCGGTCCCTGACCGCACCCCGGCGGGATCGAGCGCAGGCAGCGCGAGTTGGTGCGGCCGCGCAGCGCGCGGCCGCTCACAAATGGCCTCTGGCCGCGCCCACCAGAACCCTGTCGTGGGGAATCGTGTGGTAGTCCCAGTCAGCGTACAGCTCCACGGAGAAGCGAGACACCCGGTCGACCAAGTGCGCGGCGCGCAGCGGCTCAAGACG
>JAJYVM010000514.1 GCA_021792015.1 Bacillota bacterium
AGCCCAGCTCGGCCGGCAACGGCAGGTGGATCATCCCGCCCAGCCAGGCGGCGGCCGCCAGCCCGGCAAGTCCGTGCGTGAAGGTGCGGTGGCCCAGGCCGGATCCGGGGAAGCTGCGCCGGAAGATGGCCCCCAGGTGGTCGAGGTCGGGCGCGACCGAGCCGGCCAGCGCCGCCGCCACGCAGCCAGCTCCCACCCCGAGGCCGGGATGGGTCCGCCGCAGCACGGCCTCCGCCACCAACAGCCCGGCCGCCTGGTGGGTCAGCCAGCGCATTGCGGCCACCTCCGCTACTTGATCAGTACCGCCATGCCGCCGGAGCGCGCCTGCGTCTCGGTCGCGATCTCGTAGAGATCGGTAGAATCCACCACAGGCGTCACGGACGGATCGGACGTCGAGAGCAGCAGGCGGTAGGCCACCTCGGAGCCGGCGGGAACGGCCGTGTTGTCCGGCCCGCAGTCGGCAAGCGGATTGGTGGGGTTGACGCACGGCGTGACGGCGGTCCAGGTGCTGCCGCCGTCGGTGCTGACCTGGTAGGCGATTCCGGTGCCCGCCGGCAGCTGCGGGACGGCCGCGTCGACCTGGATCTCGTCGATGGCGTGGCCGGCGCTGAGCACGGTCGACGAAAGCTCCGCCGATCCCTGGTAGAGCGGAAGGCTCAGGCCGCCGACGCTGCGGGCGGGGTCCGGCCCGATCACCGCACCGTCGTAGTACGTCCAGCCCGAGCCCACCAGGGCCGCCACCTGCCCCTGCCGCCAGCCGGTGCCGAGCGCGGCCACCGGCTGGCTCAGCGTGGTCGAGAGCCGCGGCAGCGCCACGACGAAGTCGCCGTTGAAGCCGTACGCCGTGAGCGATCCGTCCGCCGTCAGGACCCAGTAGCCGTTGCCACCCCGAAACCAGGCCACCGCCAGGATCGGCTGCGAGCCCGCGGGGATCTCCCAGGTCGGGGTCTCCCGGTACCTGCTTCCGTCCCAGCCGTAGACGCCGAGCGTGCTGCCGTGCCAGGCGGCCACCAGGGCGCCGCCGGGCGCCGAGGCGATGCCGGAGACGCCCTGCAGGCCGCCGATGCCGGCGCCCGGATCCAGGGTGAGGGCGCCGCCGCGGTAATCGGCCACGGCAAACCCGGTCGGCGTGCCGACCAGGATGCTGGCGGCGCCGCCGGCGACCGGCGCGCCCTCGGCCACGGAGGTGGCGCCGGTCAGGGCAAGCGAGGCGACCGCGACCCATCCCGACCCGTTCCAGGCTTGCAGCGTCAGCCGGCCGGCCGTGGCCACGGCCAGCAAGTTGCCGGCAGCGCCGAGCCAGGCCGCGCCCACATACCCCGTGCCCCCCACATCGAAGCGCGGGCTGGAGACCATGGCCGCGCCGTCGAAGGACCAGCCCTGCACGCCGGCGGCGGTGGCGATCAGACCGACGGCCGCCGCCGGGTCCAGGGCCACGGCCGCCGGCCGCAGCGGCAGGGAGACCGTGCCCGTGCCGGCGGTGTCGACGGCCGCGGTCGTGCCGGCCGGATCGACGTAGGTCAGGGAGGTGTAGTCGTCTTGAAACCACCAGGGATCGGCGCTCACCACGCCGCTTGCGGCGCGGGCGGCCAGCGCCAGGCCGAGGCTTGCGGCCACCAGGACCAGTACGGCGCCGCCACGGCGGCCGTGGCTGCTCATCCGCCCACCCCCTAAGCCCGCCACCCCGCCGCGCCGCCGGCCGGAGCGCCGGGCGCCCCGCCTTCGCGGATGCATGCGGGGCGGATCCTACGGGTTGTAGATGCCGATCTGCTGGCTGGTGGAGTTGCCGGCCTGATCGGTCACCGTGACCGTCACGCTCACGTAGCCGCTGCCGCTGAGGGTGAGGGGGATGGCGCCGCCCGCCGGCAGGGCCCCCGACCAGCTCGCCGCCCCGCTCACGCTCACCTGCAGCGATCCGGCGGCCGTGATGGCGTCGCTTGCCTGCACCACCAGCGTCGCCGCGCCGGCATCGGTCACGGCGGCGTCGTTGAGCCAGCCCAGCGAGGTGATGGCCGGCGGCGCCGTGTCAAGCACGAAGTAGTCGGGGCCGGCCGCCGTGGCCACGTCATCCTGGCCGAAGTAGCGGGCGAAGACGGCCTTGAGGCCGCTGCCGCCCGGCAGCACCAGATCGATGGCGGCCCGCGCGTCCTCGGGCTGCGACCAGTCCGCGTTGTCGAAGGAGACCTCCATGGAGACCGACCCGCTCGGCATGGCGAAGGCGGCGGTCACCAGGGGGCTGTTCACGCAGAGGGCCGCCAGGCCCCGGTAGGTGCAGGGCTGGCCGGCCGTGCCGGACAGCGGGCTGAGGGAGGAATCATAGCTGATGGCCGCCGTGGCCGAGCCGGTGCCGCCGTCGGGATCTTGCACCTGGACATACACCGTGTTGGGCCCCGCTGCCCCCTTGATGGTCCAGGCGGCCGTGGCGGCGTACGGCTGCCAGGCCGACCAGCTGCTGCCGTCGTTGGAAAAGCGCATCTGCAGCTGCGCCTGCGCGTAGTTGACGTCGCTGGCGCTGACATCCAGGGTCACGGACGTGGTCGAGGTCTGCCCGAGGCCGTTGTCGATGGCGAGGCCGACCTCGGGCGCCGGCGGGCAAAGGCCCGTCTCCGCCGTGGCGGAGATGGCGGCGCTGGGCAGGCCGGCCCCGTTCAGGGCGGAGACGGACCCCGTGTAGTCGGTCT
>JAJYVM010000515.1 GCA_021792015.1 Bacillota bacterium
ATGCCAGGCGCGAGGCGCCCAACGCCAGGCGCCCGACGCCCGACGCCCGTCGCCTCAGTGGCAGTGCGCCAGGTTGCCCGCCAGGACGGCCGGGCCGTAGGGTCCGCCCGCCGCGCCCGCCGGCACGGGGTACACCGTCACCTCGCCCATGGGAATGGTGGACACGCCGGGGGAGTATGACCCGCCCCAGTCGCCCGTCTGGCCCGGCAGCGGCGTCATCAGCACCCGCGCCGCCACGCCGCCGCCGGACGGGTTCGTCAGGGTGAAGGCGTAGGCCGCGTAGTGCGCGCCGAAGGACGACGGGTCGGGCAGCATATTGCCGACGACGTCGAGGCTCTCGAAGCCCTCGGCGCCGTTGACCACATGCGCAGCCTCGCCGTATGGGTGGAGGTCGGACGTCGTCGTCGCGAGGGGCACCGAGCAGGTGGTGACGCTGGGCGGCGGCACGGTCGTCGGGGGTGTGCCCTCGGGCCAGGCGATGGCCAGCGGCATGGGCGCGGGCTGCGGATTGTTCAGGCCGAGCTGGTAGAACGTGCTGGGCCCGACGACCCCGTCGGCCGTGACCTTGCGCGCGGTCTGGAACGCGATCACGGCGGCCTTCGTGGCGGTGTCGTAAAATCCCGTGTACCGGCCCGCGTAGTAGCCGAGCTGCGCGAGCAGGACCTGGAGGAATGCCACGTCGTAGCCGTTGCGGCCGGTCATCAGGGCGCGGCCGCCCGCCGCCGTGTAGAGCCAGGTGGCGTCAAAGAACCCGGTGCCGGCCGTCGCGTTGTCCGCCAGGCCGGTGTCGCCGTTGCTGATGGCATCGCTCTTGAAGGCGAGGATCGCGCGCCCGGTCGCCGCGTCGAAGGCGCCGCTCGCCGGGTGCCCGATGATGGAGGAATAGCGGAAGAGGTTGAGGCGGTTCTGGAGAACGGTGACGTCGCCCCCGCTGTCGCCCTGGCTCAGCTCGCGTGAGCCGTACACCGGGCCCCCGTACGTGGTGTACGGGCCGACGCCCTGCCCGAGGAGGAAGAACGTGCTCGGACCCACGATCCCGTCCGACGGCATGGCAAAGTAGGATTGGATGGCGCGCACCGCCGTGCGCGTCGTCTCGTCGAAGCTCCCGGTGATGGGGATCACAAGGCCGATCGGCCCCGAGGCCGGGTTCATCGCTACCGCCATGACGTTGTAGATCGTCTGCAGGACGGCCACATCGGTGCCGCGGCTGCCAAGCGAGAGCGTGCGGCTGCCAAAGGGGTGGAACGGCGGGAACGTGGTCTCGAACAGCGCCACTCTGGAATCGCCTCCTCCCGCGCGCAGCCTATGGGCGACCGCGGGAGGTCGTGCCAAGCCACGGGCGCGGCAGGACCTCCGCCGCGATTGGCCAACCCTTCCATCAACCCATCAACCCATCAGCCCATCAACCGTTCCATCCAGAAGCCGAGGGGGCGGAGAAGCAGGTGCGTGGAGCATTTCAGAACGAGCCCGAGGTGGACTTCCGGCGGCCGGAAAACCGCGAGGCGATGCAGCAGGCCCTGAAGCGGGTGCAGGGTGAGCTGGGCCGGCGCTACCCGCTGGTGATCGGCGGGCAGCGGCGCGAGACGGGGTCCTGGATCGCCTCCATCAACCCGGGCCGGCCGGCGCAGGTCGTGGGTGAGGTGGCCAAGGCCCGCGTGCAGGATGGCTCGGATGCGATCGCGGCGGCTGTCGCCGCCTATTCCCGCTGGCGGTGGATGTCCGCGGACGGGCGGGCCTCCGTCCTCTTCCGGCTGGCGGCGCTGCTGCGCCGCCGGCGACTGGAGCTGGACGCCTGGATGGTCTACGAGCTGGACAAGCAGTGGGACGAGGCCGACGGCGAGGTGGCCGAGGCCGTGGACATGATGGAGTGGTACGGCCGCCAGGCCCTGCGCCTTGCCGGCCCCGCGGACCTCGCCCACATCGCGGGCGAGGCCAACGCCTACTACTACCAGGCCATTGGGGTCGGGATCATCATCCCGCCGTGGAACTTCCCCTGCTCGATCCTGACGGGCATGACGATGGCGCCGGTGGCGGCCGGCAACGCCGTGATCGTCAAGCCGGCAAGCAACACGCCGGTCATCGCCTACAAGCTGTTCGAGATGATGGAGGAGGCGGGGGTGCCGCCGGGCGTGGTCAACTACCTGCCGGGCGGCGGCGGCGAGATCGGCGACTTCCTGGTCGAGCACCCGCAGACGCGGTTCATCGCCTTCACGGGCAGCAAGTCGGTGGGCGTGCGGATCAACGAGCGGGCGGCCAAGCTGCAGCCGGGCCAGCGCTGGCTGAAGCGGGTGACGGCGGAGATGGGCGGCAAGGACGCCATCATCGTGGATGAGACGGCCGACCTGGACGCGGCGGCCGAGGGCATCGTGGTCTCCGCGTTCGGCTTTTCGGGGCAGAAGTGCTCGGCCTGCTCGCGGGCGATCCTTTGCGCGCCCGTCTACGACGCCGTGCTGGAGCGGGTGGTGGAGCGCACGCGGTCCACGGTCAAGGTCGGGCGCGGCACGGACGGCGATGCCACGGTCGGCGCCGTGGTGGATCAAAAGCAGTTTGAGTCCATCCTCGACTACATCGAGGTGGGCAAGCGCGAAGGGCGCCTGGCGCTGGGCGGCAAGCGCGCCGAGGGCTTCGGCGACGGCTACTACATCGAGCCGACGATCTTCGCCGAGGTGCCGCCGAC